>JALSIL010000596.1 GCA_026990095.1 Lysobacterales bacterium | reverse complement strand
GACGGTCAATGCACCATGGATTTATCTTCGTGGGTGAGCTTGCTTAACCAAGCAGGCAGTAGTTTTAAAGACACGAAACTAAAATTAATTGCTGGCAATGTGCATCGAGCAGAACCAAACTATGGTAGGCAAAACGAAATGGTTTTGGCAAAAACCATGTCTGCACCAATGGCAGAAGCAGGCTTTCAAGAAAAATCTTTATTTGAATACCATTTGTACACCTTGCCAAGACGGGTTGACTTGCCTAATAATTCAACCAAACAAATTGAACTGTTTCCTGCTGCTAATAATATCGAATGTTCAAAAGACTTAGTATTTAATGGCTCACAAATCACCAACCACCATTATTACAGCCCAATTGCGGATAGAAACTACATGCGAGTTGCCAAACCAAAGGTTAAGGCTTTTGTTAGTTTTGAAAATTCCAAGAAAAAAGGCTTGGGCATGCCTTTGCCTGCTGGTCGTATTCGAGTCAGTCAACTGGATTCAGCAGATAATTCCTTAGAGTTTATTGGCGAAGATATAATTGACCACACGCCACGAAACGAAACTGTAACGATTGAATTGGGTAATTCTTTTGATGTCGTTGGAGAACGAAAACAAACCAATATTATCGTTGGAAAACATGAGATTACCGAAACTTTTGAAATCAAAATTCGCAATCAAAAAGAAACCAATACTAAAGTTAAAGTCATCGAGCCTTTATACCGTTGGAGTAATTGGAAAATTCAAAAAGCTTCCGATAAATACGTCAAACAAAATTCGAGTACAATAGAATTTGATGTTGATTTAAAACCTGAACAAGAAAAAGTGATTACTTATACAGTTCATTATTGGTGGAAATAATTTAATAAATAGACGACGAGTTTTTCTCTTAGAACTCGTCGTGTTATGATTAACTACCGCGATAGGTTGAAAAACTAAATGGACTTAATAATAAAGGTACGTGGTAGTGTTGTTTGGGGTTGTCTATCATAAAATTTATTGTGACACTCGGGAAAAAGCCTTTATTATTATGATATTTAGCCGTTTCAAAAGTAATACGGTATTCCCCTTTATTTGAATCAGTATCCATCCAATCCATAATGCGGCCGTCATTATCAGTTGTTCCTTTTGCGATCAAATTCCATCTATCATTATCTAAATACTCAAGTGAAACAGCAATATTAGCGGCAGGTATGCCTTTGGCAGTATCAAGTACGTGTGTGGTAATAGGACTCATATTTTTTCCTCTAGCATTTTATCAAGGCGTAAGTGGGTGATTTTGTTTTGTTCGTTAGCCGCAATGTGTAATTCTATAGCTTCATCATTGGGAAGGCGGGATTTGAGTAAATCCAACATTTCTTGGGCACTTTTACCTGTGGCACAAACAATAAAGATAAAACCAAACCTGTTTAAATAATCTTCATTGCCTTTTTTTAATTCGTGTAACACCTCATCGGATGCATGTGCCGTGCCTTGTTGTTCGTTGCCAGCCCATGTTGCGGTGCTGGCAAATTTCTTTTTTAATTCATCAATATTGCCAATTTGCGGATGGTGCTTAAAAGCTTCCAATATATCAGCCTTAGAAACTGTTGACCAAATCTCATCTGATTTTTTATGCAAAGACTCGGCATCCAAAAAAGGGCGTGCATTTATCATGCTTTTTATCCATGTTTTGCTGCCACAGCATTTTTCTAATTCAGTAAAAGCTTGCGGTCTTGATAAGTGATTGAATTGGTTAATATTCATCCAATTATTCCATTGACTCGAATGCGACTGATGCCACCATCGGGGAAAATATTCAAACGTAAATGGGTGATTTTATTATGGTGCAGCAGTTCTTTGGTAAAATAATGCTGTTTATCAGCTGATAATTTGGTTTCAGCTAATAAGGCTTGCCAATTGAGTTCATTTAATTTTTCTTCTTTTGCATCAGGAGCATAAATAGTATCAATTGAGCAGCGATCGGGGTAATTGCCTTTAAAGTGACAAGTATCCACCTCAATTTCTTTAACCGTACCCGCATGACCTAATTTTAGTATTGCCCAATCATGTCCGGGTCCTCTTCTTCTTTTTGTTTCCCAACCATCGCCCATGTTAGTGCCACGGTTCGGCATGATAAGGTTGTCTTTATGGCTAAAAAACATATCATTACACGATAAAACTCTGCCGCCATTTTCAACAGCAACTAAATCTAACATATCCTCTTTATCCACTTGTGACCAATCGGGTTTGACTTCGCCGTAAACCTTTAGGCGTGCAACCCCGCCATCTGGATAAATATGCAAGCGTAGATGCGTCCATTCGTTATTGGATTCAATTTCATATAAATTTTGAGACCCTGGCTCCAATGGGTTTTTGTCAAGAATTTCTACCCAGTCTTGTTCTGTTGGAATGCCAGCAACACAAGCAGCTTCAAGTGAAGCATAAGGAGGGTGGTTGCCTAAAAAATGGTTAGTATCAATATCAACACCAGCAATGGTGCCTCGTAAGCCAAGCTTAATAATTACCCAATCATGTCCCTCTACGCGTTTGCGGCGTGATTCCCATCCGTCCATCCATTTGCCATGATCGGTGTACTTGTCTTCTATAAAAATTCCGCGTCCAGGTTTAAGTATATTTTCCATTGGTGCGAAAAAATCATCGCTGCATTCCAAGGTTTTGCCACCTGTGCGTTCTGCAGCTAGGTCTATTAAGTGAGTAAATTTTTTCATTTATTATTTTTGTGTCCTCTTTTTACAGCCTTATAAGTATTTACCATTTGGTTTATGCGTGAAGTTATTTTCTTCATTTTTATCATAAATCACCACGCCTGCTAAAATAGTTTGCTCTATGACACCAAATACTTTGTGTTGTTCATAGGCTGACATTTTATTTTTAAATAATATTTCCTTTTTGTCAATGGTGTGTTCTTTGTTTGGGTTCCAGATAACGAAATCTGCTTGAAAACCTTTTTTAATTTGTCCTTTTTGATTCTCTAAACCAACCAGTTTTGCAGGGTTTTCACACATCCATTTAACTAAATATTCAATAGAATAGTTGTTTATTTTCAAATAGTTCCAAATTAAACTTAATCCGAATTGTAATGATGAAATGCCACCCCAAGCATCCCATAAGTTTTGTTCTTCAAGGCGTTTTAATGCAGGGGTACAAGGCGAATGGTCGGAAACAATAAAGTCAATTATTCCTTGCTCTAGCCCTTGCCACAAGGCCATTTGATTGCGGTGGTTTCGTATAGGCGGACAACATTTGAAGCGTCCGTCACCATTTGGAATACTTTCGGAATTTAAAATGAGGTAATGCGGACAAGTTTCTGCACTAATCTTAATGCCTTTCTCTTGCGCTTCTTTAATTAGGTTTAAGGCTTTTGCAGAGCTTAAGTGCACAATATGCACTTTGCAATCGTGTTTTTGAGCCAATCGAATAATCAGTTCAATCGCATCTAACTCCCATTTGTGAGGTCGAGACTTCAAAAACTCATCATAGGATGCCTTATCATGTATTAGTGGTTGCTGGCTGGAATTATCTAATTCGGCATGAACCAATAAGGTGGCTCCACCCTTGGCTAATATAGGCATGGCTTTATCCAGAGTGTCCGTGTCACTTGCAGGAAATTCATCCACCCCCGAATCTATCATAAAGGCTTTAAATGTAGTAATTCCAGCATCAATCATTGCATTTAACTCGTGCTCATTATGAGGAACAACCCCACCGTGAAAACCAATATCAACCCACATTTGGTTCTTAAGGCAGGCCTTTTTAACATTAACAGCATCCAATGTTGTCGTCACAGGAATACAATTCAAGGGCATATCAATTACCGTAGTTATACCGCCAGCCGCCGCGGCTTTTGTGGCGGTATTAAAGCCTTCCCAGTCGGTTCTTCCTGGTTCATTGATGTGAACATGCGTGTCAACCAAACCAGGCATGATAACTAAATCTCCATAATCACGGTGTGGACAGTTCTTTGGAATGTCTTTTGCTGAAACGATGTCCGTAATGACTCCATTATTATAGACAATAGCAGCTTCTTGTAATTTTCCCTGGGTAAAAACGTGGCGAGAGGAGATGGCTTTCATTATTTGTTCTTTGCTATGGTATTGGTTAGTTAATTGTGCATGATAACATGAGAGTGAAGTGACTGTAAAACGCTAAATTTTTTATGTTTTCTTCTTTTCATTAGTTCTAGTTATCGGATTAGAGGTAAAATACTCTGTATTTATATTAATGCAATTTATTTGGGGACAACAAATGAAAAAAACCTTAAATCCACTCGATTTATTCGATATCCGTTCTGAACTTTCAGAAGAAGAAACCATGGTGCAAGACACAATTGGGCGTTGGATAGATGAACGTGTATTGCCTATAATTGGTGATGCTTTTGATAAACACGAATTTCCTATGGATTTGATACCTGAAATGGCTGATTTAGGGCTTTTTGGCAGCACCATTGAGGGATACGACTGTGCAGGATTGAGTTATACCTGCTATGGATTAATTTGCCAAGAATTGGAACGTGGAGATTCTGGTTTACGCAGTTTTGCATCAGTTCAGAGCTCTTTGTGTATGTTTCCCATCTCAGAATTTGGTTCAGAAGAACAAAAGCAAAAATGGCTGCCTCCTATGGCACGAGGTGATGTGATTGGTTGTTTTGGATTAACAGAATCTCACGGCGGATCAGATCCGATGAACATGAAAACATGGGCAAAAAAGGATGGAGATGATTGGGTTATTAATGGTTCAAAAATGTGGATAACCAATGGTTCAATTGCAGATATTGCTATCGTTTGGGCACACACCGATGACGGCGTCCAAGGTTTTTTGATTGAAAAAGGCACCAAAGGCTTCACAACCGAAGTCATTAAAAAGAAAATGTCATTGCGTGCATCCGTGACCTCCGCTTTATTTTTTGATGAAGTTCGCATTCCTGATGCAAACCGCTTACCAAAAGTTATTGGCTTAAAAGGTCCTTTAACTTGTTTGTCTAATGCACGTTATGGCATCTCTTGGGGACCAATTGGTTGTGCACAAGCGTGTTTGCAAGAAGTCTTGAATTATACCCAAGACCGTATTTTGTTTGGCAAAGCCCTTAATGAAAACCAAATTGTGCAATTGCGCATGGCTGAAATGGCACGTAAAATTACCACGGCTCAAACTTTGGCACTAAGACTTGGGCGTTTAAAAGACAAAGGCGAACTGCAACCCACTCAAATCTCAATTGCTAAATGGAATAATGTCCGCATGGCAATTGATATCGCACGCGATTGCCGTGATTTATTGGGTGGAGCAGGGATAACGACCGAGCATGTGGCTATCCGACATGCACTAAACTTAGAAAGTGTTATCACTTATGAAGGAACCGAAACAGTTCATCAGCTGGTGGTTGGTCGTGAATTAACTGGCAAAAATGCATTCTAAAACACCATGGCAATTCTTAACAAAATAAAAAATAAATTAACTAACAAATTAAAAAACATCAATCGAGCTCAAGTGGTCGATGATAATTTTAAAGCCTTTGTTAAAGCGTTAAAAAAACCTAATATATTGTTGAATTTAAACGAATATGGTTTAGATGAGAAATCGCTTATCGAAATGTTTACATCGCAAATCATGTCAAGACAACTGGATTTAATGGCGCGGGCTTTACGTTTGGAAAATAAAGTTTTCTATACAATCGGCTCATCAGGACACGAAGGCAGTGTTATGTTAGGACGATTAACCCGTCATACCGACCCTGCATTTCTGCATTACCGCAGTGGTGGCTTTATGATGGAGCGTTCGCGTCATATTTCATCAATTGATCCAATTTATGATACCTGTTTGTCTTTTGCTGCCAGTAAAAGTGACCCTGCCTCTGGTGGTCGCCATAAAGTTTGGGGTTCTAAAGAGTTGTGGGTCTTGCCACAAACAAGCACTATTGCTAGTCACTTGCCAAAAGCAGTAGGGACAGCACTTGGTATTGAATTAGGAAAACGTTCCAATTCTGGTTTGCCGATTCCAGATGATTCAATAATTATATGTAATTTTGGTGATGCTAGCAGTAACCATTCAACAGCACAAGGAGCATTTAATGCCGCAGCTTGGGCGAGTTATCAAGGCTTGGATGTTCCTGTCTTGTTTATATGCGAAGACAATGGCATAGGGATTTCGGTTAAGACTCCCAGCGGTTGGATTGAGAAAAACTTCAAACACCGACCAGGTCTGCAATATTTTCAAGCAGACGGTTTAGATTTAGCAAATGGTTACAGGCAAATTCAACGTGCTGTTAATTTTTGCCGTTACGAGCGAAAACCCGTTTTCTTGCATTTAAAAACAACCCGTTTAATGGGGCATGCAGGCACTGATTTTGAAGTGGATTACCGCGATATAAACGAATTAGAAGCAGAAGAAGCCAAAGATCCCTTGTTAAAATCTGCTAAAATTGCCGTAGATGCAGGCATCATGTCGCCAAAGGATATTTTAGACCTTTATGAAAGAATGAATAAGCGTTGCATGGATTCAGCTTACAAGGCGGATTTGCAAGAACGCATTACCGATATCGAAGAAGTTGTTCGACCATTGGCTCCTTATTCTCAGCAGTTAGTCAATCAACAAGCTATCAACCCCGTAGATAGAGACAAACGCATCAAAATATTTGGTAATGAGAAGTTGTTGCCAGAGAATCAGCCAGCAAAACACATGGCTGTTTTGATAAATAAAGGCTTAACCGATATCATGCTGAAATACGACAACTCACTGATTTTCGGCGAAGATGTGGCACAAAAAGGCGGAGTTTACACCTTAACCAAAGGTTTGTATAAAAAGTTTTCACCCAAACGGGTATTCAATACCCTATTAGATGAACAAACCATTTTAGGTTTGGCACAAGGTTATGCAAACATGGGCATGATTCCAATACCTGAGATTCAGTATTTGGCGTATTTTCACAATGCTTGCGATCAAATTCGAGGTGAAGCGGCTAGTTTACAATTTTTTTCCAACAATCAATTTGCTAACCCAATGGTGGTACGCATACCTGGATTAGGTTATCAAAAAGGTTTTGGAGGGCATTTTCATAACGACAATTCCATGGCAGCATTGCGCGATATTCCAGGGCTAATTGTTGCTTGTCCATCGCGTGGAGATGATGCCGTGATGATGATGCGAACATTAATGGCATTAGCACAAATTGATAAACGTGTATCCATCATTTTAGAACCTATCGCCTTGTACATGAAAAAGGATTTATACCAAGAGGGTGATAATAAATGGTGTTTTGATTATCCCGCTCAAGACAAGTCCATTGCTATTGG
>JALSIL010000595.1 GCA_026990095.1 Lysobacterales bacterium | reverse complement strand
GGGCGACCTGTTATTATTGCAAAAAAATAATTCAGACCAAATATTTTAGGCCTATGTGAAATGTAATGGGTAATGAATAATTAGCCCATTACAAACATGAAGTGTGTAACTTCACCCTAACAAGAAAAAACACAAGAACACCAACCTCATTTATATTACCCATCAGGTAGCCATTAGGGGCAGGGACTTTAGTCCCGTTGTTTAAAAGACGGACTAAAAGTCCGAACCCCACTAGCATGAGCAGTAATTTTAGTCCTATTTTCTTCTACGGTATTAAAAATTTTAAAGGAAAATATTAGGGACATTATTTTTTAAATCTACTGAATGTAGCCTATTGAAATAATGAACAACTCAACAACATGATTTACTTTTTATGTGGACAATTGAAATTTGATTACTCACTGTATTTCACATAGATCCAAATTTTTCCATAAAAAAAGGGCACTGTGTGCCCTTTTATACTCCCTTAGGTGGTTTTACGAAATAAAACCACCTGCTCTCTTTTATTCACTCTAAATACCTTGGAGCTTGTCCGAGAATAGATAACCTACTGCGGAAAAGGTGAATTTGGGCAATCTTTCACCTGATTCTCGTCAAATAGGGCAACTATTCTCCTCAAATCATGCAAAAACTTGCCTCAAATTACCTTTCCCTCGCTACGATCCCTACTCTCGGGCAAGCTCCTAGCACTTCTTTTTGGTATTTATGCAGTGAACTAAATCTCCAAAATTTTAGAAATTGTATTGGAAGTCTATACCCCAAATGCGAGGGTCGTTAACAATGCCTTCCAAATTATTGAAATCAATGGCTGCAATTAGCTTGTCTTGGTCTGTGATATTTCTACCATAGAATCCTGCCACCCATTTTTCAGTTTCATAAGCGATTCTTAAACCACCTTCTAGCAAAGGGTCGCCTCTAAACTCTCTTGACTCGTATAGGAAAAAATTTATTTCACTTCTGTATGCCCAATCCGTTGAAAGAACAATATCACCGCCATCAAGTGGAATGATGTGTTTCAGAATTAAGTTAGACATCCAGCGTGGTGCTCTTGGTAAAGAATTTCCATCTATAGAAACAGTACCTTCAATGGCTCCTGCAGGATCTAAAACCGTACAGTTACTGCCACAAGGAGAAACCGTTAGGTTTGCATCTTGGATTTCTGTGTGGTTATAGCTTAAGCCCAATGTTAACAAAGTGTTTTCTGCCAACTTTGCGGTTAAGTCGGTTTCAAATCCATAACCCACTGTTTTATCGGCATTAACCAACTGATTAACATTAGCCGATCCTGAACCCGCAGTTAATTGTTGGTCATTCATTTGGTAATAAAATACCGAAGAGTTTAAGCGAGCACGGTTATCCCACAACTCTTTTTTGAATCCTGCTTCAATAGAATGTATTGTTTCTGAATCCGCCACTGTTATGGCTCCACCAAATAACACTCGCCCTTGAATACTTGGAGCTCTAAAGCCCCTAGCAATGCGTGCATAAATATTGGTATCATCATCAAGAACATGAGAAATACTTATATTACCCGAAAAGTTACCAGCAGAAGTACTAACAGAAGCAGGAGCAACTGGGTCACCTCCAAACGGATGTAAAGGAACCGCTGCAGTATAATCTTTTGATTCATCGGACCAGCGACCTCCAATTGTTAATGTTGTTTCATCTGATAAGTAAAAATCAGCTTGCCCAAAAACTGCATAAGCCGTAGTATCCTGAACTTGAGTTGCATAACCTGTATGTACATCAGTTAGGTCTGAATAATTAAATGATTCCACTTCTAAGTGCTCATCAAAATAGAATACACCCACTTGCCAAAACATGCTGTCACTGGCTTGCGAAAGTCTAAATTCTTGTGTTGTTTGGTTATGATCAGGAATTCCATCAGCTGTTTGTGCAGGAAAAGGAATAAACCCAGGGCCCATCCAAGGAAGGAATGAAGCACCATAACCACCATCCACATCACCACGCGAATAGGCCTCTACTGTCTCATAGCCAGTAATAGAAGTAACCGTCATATCATTATCTAAGTCCCACTCAAGTTTAGCACTCCAACCCATGGATTTAACATCCTGAGCATTTCCACCATCATGCGAAACAACACGTCTATCGTATCCAGGAACAAAATCATTTGTGCCTGGTTGTATTATATTGGCTCTAAATACACGAGCCGTTCCAGATAAATCGCGACCATGTAAATTAAACAAAGCACTAAAAGCATCTCCGTCATAAGCCACTTGAACACGGTAAGCATCTTCGGTATAGCCTTCTAAATCGCCATCACCATTAATATTATTCACTAAAGCTAATGATGGGTCAACTAAACCTGGCTCGTTTCTAACCCAATCCGCACGTTGATCGTGCAAGTAAGAAACACGAGCTGACCAATTATCATTTAATGCACCCCCAATGGCTCCTTCAAATGAAGTTTGTCTAAATGAACCAAAACCAATTTTGGCATAACCGTTCATGTCTTGAGAGGGTTTTACCGAGTCAAACTTAACGATTCCTGCAGGCGTGTTACGTCCAAACAAGGTGCCTTGAGGACCACGAAGTGTTTCTACACGCTCCATATCAAATACAGGAAAGCCTTTTAACATGGGGTTTTCCATAACGATATCATCATAGATTAATGAAACGGGTTGCGAGGCATTTAAATCAAAATCGGTATTCCCTAATCCACGAATGTAAAAACGAGGAAAAACACGACCAAAGTCCGATTCAACAATCAAACTTGGTACACGCCCTGAAAGAAAACGAATGTCCGAACCGCCAGAACGTATTTCATCCATTATATCGCCGTCAACTGCTGAAATTGACATCGGTACTTCTTGTAGGTTTTGCTCAGTTTTTTGAGCGGTTACGATGACTTCTTCTAAGATTGAATCGTCTTTTTGTTCTTCATCTTGAGCATAAACAGTTGGTGCAGCAAAAGTGCCTGCCAGTGCCATACTTATACTAATTTTAAGTAATTGCTTTTTGTTAAGTTTCATTTTTTCCTCATTGAGTATGAATATTAGCCACTGATTATATCCAACAATGAGCTATTTAACAAAATTTTAACGAATAAAATCGGGATAATTCAAGAGATTTTGAAGCTTTTCTAAATATCGTCCAAGATGCAGCCCATCCATTAAGGCATGATGAACCTCTACCGAAATAGGCACGTGTTTCCTACCCTTTTTTTCGTAATACTTACCAAAAACGATTTTAGGAATGGAATCATTCGTTTTGAAATTTCGAGGGTTTGAAAAACTCGTAAATGAAATCCATGGAATAGTAGAAAAATGAATAATATCTAAATCTTGATTTCTGCCATCAAAAGCAACGACTCCTTTTTTATTGTTCTCTATTTGCAGAATTGCATTGGCAT
The DNA here is from genome assembly GCA_026990095.1 of Lysobacterales bacterium. Taxonomy (GTDB): domain Bacteria; phylum Pseudomonadota; class Gammaproteobacteria; order Xanthomonadales; family Marinicellaceae; genus NORP309. Next base: position 3,927 of record JALSIL010000595.1, on the reverse strand, counting down.
TAAAATGACTAAAATCACCATCGTAATCAAAATAACAAAAGTTAAATGTTTCATCATCATTTAAAATGGTACTGCCTGCATAGATGGAATCGTATACAACCACGCCATCGCCTTTTAGCCTATAACGAAATTCTTTAACTTTATTTGCGGCATCAATTGACGCAAACAATAAAGCAGTAGCAAATGACAATTGCTTTTGTTGGCAAAGCTTATAAAGTTCTGTGACATCAAGTGATGAACAAATGTTAAAAAATGGGTTGTCGTATTTTTTAAAAAATTCAAATTGATTCTTTCGAGACCATTGGTTAAGGTCTAATTGTCTGTAATTCATTTTTGTACCCTGTAAAAAAGGGAGCAACTGCTCCCTTTAAGTAATTTCTTAGTCTAGTAAATTACTTAATACTTAAATCATGTAACTTATCAACAGTCAAACGTGAATAATAAGCGGCAACGTTTTCCATATCTTGTTCGGATAGAGAAGCTGCAAAACCTGACATTATTGGGTTTTTTCTCTCACCTAATTTATAATCTTTTAAAGCTATTACAAGATAATCTGCAAATTGCCCTGCTAATTTAGGGTAAGTTTCATTGATGCCTAAGCCATCCATTCCATGGCATGATTGACAAACTCGCTCTACTTTTTTCTTCCCTTCTACTGGATTTCCACCAGCAAAACTCAGTCCTGTCGTTAAAAGGCTGATAATTAATACTATTTTATTCATTTTAACCTCTTATTTTAATGATGCAAAGTAAGCCGCAATATTAGCAATGTCATCATCCGATAAACTGCCCGCTTGAGCTCTCATGGTTGGGTGTGAACGCTCACCTGAGCGATATGCCTTAAGTGCACTGACGATATAAGCTTCGTTTTGACCGCCCAAACGTGGTACATGATATGATGGATACGCATTCTTATAAAACTTTATAGCATGACAACCCGTACAGGTATAAGACGTTAATTTTCCTTTTTCAATATCTCCTGCTGCCAATGCCTGAAAACCAAGCATTAAAAACAACAAAACAACTAAATATTTTTTCATTTTGCCCTCTGTAAAAAAAATGTTTCAGAATTATACATGGATAAATTGTATTTTTCACTATTGAAATGAAAATCTCAGGAATATACCTTATATTAGCAAAATGCAATATAAACATAGACAAGATATTATCTTTAGCGATAGAATGATAAATTTAGGACACAGTGAGGACAAATAAACATGAAAAAATACACATTACTGGTATTAGTGTTTTTAACTAATATTGTATTTGCAGCAGAAACTTTACAACCCTTTGTCTTGGCATCTGTTGAGAAAGCGGATTACCAACAAACAGTGGCACAAACCAAACAAAAACTTACCGACGCAGGCTTTAAGCTTGTTGGCGAATATTCGCCTTTCGGCAATAACACCATTATCATCGCAACCAATGAAGACGCATTAAAAGCGGCTGCCAGCTCTAAACGTGGTGGATACATTGCACCATTACGTATTGCCATTAGCCAATATGGCGATGAAGTAGAAGTCAGTTATGCTAATCCAATTTATTTAGAAAAAGCTTATTGGATAAAAAATTCAATGCAAAATGTTGATAATGCATTAAAACAAGCCTTGGGTTTTGTCAAAACCTTTGGATCTGAGAAAGGCTTAACGGCAAAAAAATTAAAGAAATACCATTACATGTTTTCCATGCCTTACTTTGACGACCCTTATGAATACGATGAGTACGACTCTCACGAGCAAGCGGTCAGTGAAGTGGAAAAACGCCTCAACATTGAGGGAGATGCCTTATCAATGGTCTATAAATTAGACATTCCGGGTACAAAAATGACAGTATTTGGCGTGCAAATGAAAAAAACAGATAAAGACGATGACGAAGAAAATTTGGATGAAGAATACCAAATGAGCGTGGTTGACTTTGAACGCCCTGGCAAAAAAGCCTATTTTGCTTATGAGTTGTTGGTTAATGACAAAAAAATCGAAGCCTTGCACATGAAATACCGCATGGCACTGCATTTTCCTGATTTACCCATGACAGGCAAACACGGTTTTACCAAACTCATGTCATCACCTGGTGAAATCGATGACGCTTTCGAAGAGTTAATTGAAGATTACCGATAATGACAAAAAGATACGCTAAAAAGCCAGTGCTCAACTGGCTTTTTTTATTGCCTTTTATTATCACTATAAGCGGTTGTGATTCTCAAAAAACAACCCAAAGCGATAATGATGGCATAAGACTCATTACACTCTCCCCTCACCTAGCCGAATTAGTGGTCTCGGCAGGTGCCATAAAAAATCTAGTGGGTGTCGTCTCTTACAGTGATTTCCCCCCAGAGATTAAAAACACGCAGAAAATAGGCGATGCCTTTAAACTCGATATAGAAACAATTGTTTCTCTTAAACCCGATTATATCCTCAGCTGGAAAGGCGGAACACCACTTTCCATGCTTGAAAAACTCAAACGTTTAAACCTTACAATTATAGAAACAGAAATCAAAACACTCAGCGACATTCCAAAAACCATAACACAAATAGCAAAGTTAACAAACACCCAAAAACAAGCACAAAAAGCCACAAACAAATTTACTCAAAAATTGCTAGAATTTCAAAAACAAAAGCACAAACAACAAACAGCATTTATCGAAACTTACCACCAACCCCTATATACCGTTTCAGGCAAACATTGGATGAGCCAAGCGGCTTTATTGTGCGGTTATATAAATGTATTTAACGACTTGAAACAACAATCGGCTACCGTCACTTTAGAATCAGTCATTCTAAAAAACCCACAAACCATTATCAACATAGCCAAGCAAGAAGACAGCCAATGGCAAAAGTGGCAAAACCTTGATGCCATCAAAAACAATAACATCATCCTTATAGACCCAGACTATTTTTCAAGACCAAGTATGCGATTATTGCAAGGCATTGAAAAATTATGCACTAAAAACAATTAATTATTCACCACAAAAACCAATTCAAAACACCAGAACTCAAACCCCAAAAAAACACTCCGTCATTGCGAGGAGCATAAGCGACGCGGCAACCTCATCGGGTATCATGGTTTCATTTAAACGGCTAAGGAACACAGAAACTAATGCCTACAACCAAACCAAATTAAAACTCGTATCGGATAGTTGGCTTCAGCCAACAAAAAAGAACAATATATTCACTCAAAACTCATATACTCAAACCCAAAAAAACCACGTCATTGCGAGGAGCATAAGCGACGCGGCAATCTCACAAAGCAACCGTAATCCAAAAAAAATCACCACACTAGTAATAACAGATAAAAAACCCATTGCCCAAAAACCACCAATAAGCTACAATAAATCAATCCAATGAAATTGATTAGACTCTCTTTCATTTTTCAGTCGGTACAATAACATCTTTTACAGAGTAAATCTCCGTAATAGTGATGGTTTTTAATCCATGCTATACGTAGGTGCGTATGTTACGATGTAACCGCACATTGAAAACTATAAAACATACTAATTAAACCATTTACATTTAACTAAAAAAGAATGATTGAAATAACAGAGAATAATAGAGCACTTCAGGGATATACGTTTATTGATTTATTTGCAGGAATAGGTGGTTTTCATTATGCTCTAAAATCATATGGTGCAAATTGTGTTTTTGCATCTGAAATAGATAAAAAAGCAGCCGAAACATACGAATTAAATCATCATCTTAAACCTTTTGGAGATATAACTAAAATTAATGCTAGCGAAATACCTAAACACGATATTTTATGTGGAGGTTTTCCGTGTCAAGCATTTTCAATATCAGGTAAGCAACAAGGATTTGAAGACACAAGAGGAACGCTCTTTTTTGATATTGCAAAAATTGTTGAATATCATAGACCAAAGGTATTACTATTAGAGAATGTAAAGAATTTTGTGAGGCACGATAGAGGAAGCACATT
>JALSIL010000594.1 GCA_026990095.1 Lysobacterales bacterium | reverse complement strand
GCCCTTGGTCTTTTGTATATTTGGAGTCCTTTGATACCAAAATAGAAGCAAATAGGCGGGAACTGGAGATTAAAAGGAAGAAGAGCAGAAAATACATTGAGTATTTAATTGAAAATTATCACAATTAACTGCTCAGTTGGCAGCGCATCCCGATGCAGATAGGGAGGGTCGCTGAGTTTGTGAGAGATTTGAAATATTAAGCGGGAATAGCTCAGTTGGTAGAGCATCCCGATGCAGATCGGGAGGGTCGCTGAGTTCGAGAGAGATTTGAAATATTAAGCGGGAATAGCTCAGTTGGTAGAGCATCCCGATGCAGATCGGGAGGGTCGCTGAGTTTGTGAGAGATTTGAAATATTAAGCGGGAATAGCTCAGTTGATAGAGCATCCCGATGCAGATCGGGAGGGTCGCTGAGTTTGTGAGAGATTTGAAATATTAAGCGGGAATAGCTCAGTTGGTAGAGCACAACCTTGCCAAGGTTGGGGTCGCGGGTTCGAGTCCCGTTTCCCGCTCGAAAAGCTGCCCGGAGAGGCGGCTTTTTTACTTTTGAGACGGGAAGAAATGCACCCTGCCTGCGAAGGCAGTTCTTTTCTTCTTTGTAAATTTGACTCCGGAAGTTGCCTTTGCTTTTTCCGGTTTTGGATTCGCCCGGATGGTGGAACTGGTAGACACGCAGGACTTAAAATCCTGTGGCCAGAAATGGCCGTGTGGGTTCGATTCCCACTCCGGGTACTTTTGCTGCATTTATCATAACTCCTCATTGGAGACCTTTCTTCTTCCTGCCGGAAGAGAAAGGCTTTTTTTACAGCACATGCAAAGACAAAGATTCCCCGCAATAAGCTAAGTGATTGCGGGTCCTGACGAACACTCCGTGTTGTCAGGATGCTGACCGCCAACAGGCGCGTCAGCACCGGGTACTTTTTTTCTCAAATCACTGAAGAGCAGAAGAGCTTTTCTTGCGGCCGACCCCACTCATTCCAAAATACGTGTCAGAAAGTAGAAACTCTGACGGTCGACACCAAAGTTTTCGCTCCGGACTTCCGGGGGCAGACTCGTCCATTCCCTCCCCAGATCCATGCGCTGCCACTCTCCTCCTGAACGAAAGCGCAGCGGCATGCGAAAGTTCTCTTCATCGGCAACCCAGCGCAAAGCCATCCGTCCGTCTGCCTGCACACGCAGTTCAAGAAGCGGAGGGTCTTTGTGATAAAGATATTGCCGCATCAGTCCAGCTATTGGATACTCCAGCTGCGCATCCATCCAGGCAATCAGCTCCTCCGTATTCACTACGCGGTGATAAAAAACACGGTTCATCTCGCGGAGCAGGGCAAACCACTTCGTGGAATCGTTTACGATATTTCGAATGCTGTGGAGCATCCATGCCCCCTTGTAATACTGGTCGCTGCCGGAAAAGCCGGCCCGCCCGTCTTCCTTGCCGCGCTTCACGATGGGCTCCCTGTTTTCGATGCGATAGCGCTGCGCCATAAGGTACTGCTGCGCTTTTTCATAACCGGCATAATACTCTACATAAAGTGCTTCGGAGTAGGTGGTAAAAGATTCATGGATCCAAGTCTCAGACATATCTGCAGCTGTAATGCTGTTGCCAAACCATTCGTGGCCACTTTCATGCACTACGATGTAGTCCCAGCCCATCCCGGAGGGATCGTAACCCAGATAGCCGGGCAGGTAATGGTTGCCGTAGGCAATGGCACTTTGGTGCTCCATGCCGAGGTAGGCTGTCTCCACCAGCTTGTAGCCGTCTTCATAGAAGGGATAGGGCCCGAAATAATGTTCAAAGGCCCGGAGCATGCGCGGCACTTCGCGACCGAAGTGCCTGCGGGCCCGTGCTTCATGGTAGCGATACACGTAGTAGTCCAAATCGAGGCTGTCGCCCCGGATGCCGGCATAGCGATCGTGAATATGCGCATAATCGCCAATGTAAAAAGTCACATTGTAGAGATTGATGGGGTTGAGCACCCGCCAGGTATAGCGCTTCCTCCCTCCGCCAGCCCTTTCGCTGCCGATGAGCCGCCCGTTGCCAATGGCCATGAGGCTGTCGGGGACGGTGTATATCAAAGTGACTCCGCTGTCGGGTTCATCGGCCGGATCGTCTTTGCAGGGCCACCAGAGCCGGGCTCCCTCGCCTTCGCAGGCTACCGCCAGGAGCGGATTGCCTAGAGAGTCGCGGCTTTTCACGAATCCCCCGTCCCAGGGGGGGCGCCTGGCAATGAGCGGTTGCCCGTGATATCGCAGGCGGATTGTATGCCGGCTGCCCGGCTGCCAGCTGCCCGGCAGCAGGATCTGAATATTATCTCCGCTGCGCGAAAAAAGCAAAGGTCCTCCTCCGGCCTCTACGGCATCCAGGTCCAATTTTTCGCTCAGATGCAGCACCAGGGTATCCGTTGCTTTTAAGATTCGAAAAGCAAAATCGACCGTGCCCGAAACGGCAGTTTCCTCGAGGTCAAAACGCAGGTCGAGGGTGTAGTGGAGGGCGTTCACGGCCGCCCCTTCAGGAGGGGGCTCTAGTGCACACAGTCGGCCCGTGAAGCCTGCAAGCAGCAGGCAGCAAATTAAAATCTTTAATCTTCCCGCAGCAGCAGAAAAGGTTTTGCACTCATTCATCAATTAAAAATAGCAAAACGATGCTTTATCAGTAGTTGCGGCTATCAGTCGTGGGGAAGTTTGTGGCCGGAGCGGGCATTGCTACATGCTTACCCGCCATTTCCCTCTTGCTTTTTCATTTCTTAAGCAAATACGAAAACCGCAAGTTACGACTCAAACTTACTGTCCACCCAAATGTAGCGGTTCACCTTGTATAAAATCCATATTTGCGGTATGAATGTGTACAAAGGCAAGATAACAAAGACGCAGCGCTCCTTATAGTCACTTATTCATACCCCGTATCTGGCTTTTTGCGCAGTCTGAAGTTAGTATATGAAATGTAGGCGATTTTGAAACACGAAACTTTCGGTTAAATACAAAGTTTGATACGAGCCAAAACCCTTGATTTTATTGCTGTTTCGCCTATTTTTTATATACATTGTTACCACCAGTTATTTATTCATAAGTTGTATCAGTATTCCAAATATTCCAATTGTCAAACATAAAGGTGTAAACCATTTTGAGTCGGCTTTTGCGAATTCAGTATTCTTTATCTTTTTGAAAAAACCAACATATTTAAAATCTCCTATTGCCCTAATAATGAATATACTTGGGATTATCCAACTACCATAGGTAATTATCCAATTCGGAACTTGAAAATTGAATAGGTCTGTTTTTATTAAATAAAACAAACCGAATGAAATTAAACCAAAGCCAACAACTGCAGTAGCAATCTTTGATGGCTTTATTACTTTTTCTCCAATTTCCTTTGTGGGTAATGCTTGTTCAAGACCCCATTTTCCACCAAAAAGCCAATAAAAATGGATTGAGCCTAATGAAGTAAAAATGGTTAATAAAATAATAGATAGTATTGTTGTAATCATATTTCTGCTAATTGAAAAATTTGTTCATTTTGTTTTCTATTAATTGAAGAAGGCGTTAATCTTAACATTTGATTACGTAAACCAATTAATATTGGATTTGAAATATGTGCCATCTTTCCAAGAACCCAACTTGCTTTAACTACTTGATGTGCTTTAGGTAATCTTAATTTTTGATATTTTGAAAATGCTTGAGTAATTTCATATTTATCTAAACATTCCGAAAGCACAAAAGCATCTTCGATAGCTTGACAAGCACCTTGCCCCATATTTGGGGTTGTTGCGTGTGCAGCATCTCCGATTAAACATACATTATCTTTATACCAAATGCTTGTTGGTTTTAAATCTGAAATTTCGGCAGTATTTATTTGTTCCTTTTTAGTTGACTTTATGATGTCTTTAACTACTGAATTAAATTCGCTAAAATATTGCTCTAAATCGTTAATGGAGAATTTACTCTTATTATTTTTGAACGATTTTAAAGCATACCAATAAACTTTATTTTCTGCAATTTGAACAAAGCCAAAGCGTTCAGATTTTCCCCAAGCTTCATTCAATTCATTTTTAAATTTTGCGGGCAATTCGTACTCTGTAACTCCTCTCCAGCATATTTGATTTGCATTTCTGATACTATTATTCGGGAATATATTTTGTCTAACAATAGAGTTTAGTCCATCAGCTCCCAAAACAGTAGAGGATTGAATTTGTTCTCCGTTTTCAAATTCCAAATAATATCCATTTGTATTTTCAACAATAGAGGTAAGTTTATGGTTGAGATTAATTTCGGTTGATTTTAATTTATTTAGTAATATCTGTTGTAATATTCCTCTATGAATTGCAATGTTTTTGGTATTATGTTTTTGTTCAAAATATGTCAAGTCAATTTTGGAAAGTGGATTTAGGTTGGATTTGGTGATATTCATTGAAGATATTGGATTTCCATTTTCCTCAATTACTTTTCGTAAGCCTAACTTTTCATAAACTTGCATTGCATTATTGGCTAAAATAATTCCTGCTCCAACCGGTTTTATTCGTTCAGCTTGTTCAAATATTCTAGTTTTAATTCCTTTTTGTTCAAGTGCAATTGCAGTAGTTAATCCTCCTATTCCTGCTCCAATAATATCTATGTTCATAGTGTTTGTTTTAATTGGTGGTAACGGTTAATGGTATGGTGTCGTGCGGGATTACTAAGCGAAAACTTATCAGTTTACACCAACTTTTTTTACGAACCACAAACGCTCACAAACTACTGAAACCCGCATGCACTATACCATGTGTTAGCATTAGTGGTTTATCTTGAACAAAATCTTTTATTTTATTTCCTTTTCAAAAGTTATGATAATCATATCAGTCTTTCTATTCAATTTTACAGAATAAACTGTTTTCTATTTTTAAACATTCATCTATAAACTCAATGTTGTTTATAGTATTCCAGGGCGGCGTACCTCTTATGCCTTTATATTGATTTTCATTAACCGGAACCAAGGTAAACTCAGGCCAAGGTCCACTGTAATTTCCATTATACGTTCCGTCTTCATTCCATACGAGATTCCAATATTGGTTCCAGTTTTCAAATCTTGCATGTACGAAAGTGGTGTAAGGTCCATATTCGTATAAATCGGAGCTTGGGATGTTTTCAAAAGACCCTATCACATTCAAGGATTCTAAATTTCTTCTCATTTGGATGATGCGATTTTGAAATGAACGGGTCACTTTTTTTGATGCTTCGTCCCCTGCAACAATATCCTTAAAGGGGTTTTCATCACCCTTTTCAAGTTTGTCCATGACTTCTATCATTTTGGAGTTGAGCTCTGCAAGTTTTTCTTTCTGCTTTTCATTATGTTTGAACATGAGGTCTAGGACATTTTGACCGGAGAGTTTAGCAATAAACCTCGAATCGTCAGCCATCAGTTCAATTGTTCCATAAGTAGAATGATAAGTTCCTTCTTTTTGTTTCGTTTCAATGGCGTTATTCAGGTTACTTGTTTTTACTATAGGCGGGAAATTGAAATTTTCATCAAATGCAGCTTTCAGAATATTTTCCTCAAATTTATAGACCGGAAAAATGGAATTGTTCCCATGAATGTAAAAGAAGAAATCTCTTTCAGGCAACCAAAAAAAATGAGATGTAAAAATACTATTGCTTCCACTGTGCGTAATTACTTTTCCCCATTTGTCATCAACATAGCTTACCAGACCATAACCGTATTTGGAGTAGCCATTATTTTCCGTCACGTAACCTGTCGTCCATTTTTCAACCGCATTTTTATCCAAAACTCCGCTGCCCTTAACTGTTGCGAACCATTTATGCATGTCCTCTGCCGTAGTATGTAAACCTCCGTTTCCCCTTAGATGCCAGTTGGGGCCGTCCTCAATCCAGCCCTTTTTATAAACCTCGCCCCATTTTTCTCCTTTTTGATAACCAATGGCCATATTTTCACGGTTCCAACTGGGTTGTATATAACCTGTTTTCATCATTCCTGAGGGTTTCAGAAGGTTTTTATATATAAAGGTTTCATAATTTACACCACTTAAATTTTCTACGATTCTAGCTAATAAAGAGTATCCTGCGTTGGAATAATTATAACTGGTTCCAGGGTCAAACTCCAGTGGTTCCACCATAAGGCGATTAAAGAATGGGGCGAACTCAATAGGTTCTTCATCATAACCAACACCTTGTAATAGTCCGGAGGAGTGGGTCAATAGTTGGTGTAATGTGATTTGTTGTTTGTCCACGGGAACATTTTCAAAATAAATTGGCAAACTATCGTTCATTGAAAGTTGATTTCGACTTTCTAATAAAAGAATGGCCGCTCCCGTAAACTGTTTGGTGTTTGAGCCATTAGACTGCACGGTTTGCGTTGTGAAAGGAATTCGATTTTCCCTATCGGAATATCCATATCCTTCACGAAGTACTACTTTATCTTTATGACTCACTATAATTGCACCTGAAAAACCAATGGCTTCCATCGCGGTTAAATAATCATCGATGTTTTTTCCAATGGTTGATATTTCAGAACTTGTAGCAAGGTTTTGAGTTGTATTTTCTTTGTTTTTACAGGACAGCAGACCTACTACTAAGAGAATTACTGTTATAAGTTTTTTTGTTGTCATATTATTAAAGTTTATTCTATTAATCTAGGCTGAACAAATCGTCTACTTTACATTCCAAGATTTTCGCCAGTTTTAACCCCAGTTCCAATGAAGGGAAATATTTGTTGTTTTCTATGGCGTTTATTGTTTGCCTTGAGACATCCAGTTTTTTGGATATGTCCTCTTGGGTAAAACCAAACTTGACACGATATAGTTTTAGATTGTTCTTCACTTCTAGCTCTTGTAATGTTGGTATAGCTTGTATTTGAATATCAAATTGAAAAATAAAAGGATGGTGATTAGGTTGAATACCAGCACATAGATAAAGGTCAATTCATATATCAAAAAATTAGCGAGAAGAATGATACCATAATTCAAATAGAGGGAAAGCGTCAAACTTTCAGCCCTGAGTTTTCCTATCAGTTCATCTTCGAACTTCTCTTTCGAGAATGAATTGATAATACCGGAAACGATAATTATTGCAATCAAGATTTCATTGACCAACCCATTTTCTATCCAGCGAAAGCCCTCTGAGCCCACTACGTTTTCGGTGTTTTCTGTTGTGACCGTCAATTCGTAAGAAAATAAGGGAAACACTTTAAAGACAAGAAACTCCTTAAATCTACTCGTAAGGAAAGCATATAGGGCAATGGGTATGGTCAGATAAAAAATCCAACCAGAAATTCTTTTGTATTTGTGATTAAATAATAGTCGCATTTGAAAAATATTTTGGACAAATGTAC
>JALSIL010000593.1 GCA_026990095.1 Lysobacterales bacterium | reverse complement strand
CACTATCGCATTGGCACAATCGGTAAAAGTGATTGTTACTGTACCAACAGAACCAGCATCTGAGTTGGTTACGGTCTGAGGATTATCAAACAAGCCGCCAGAGGTGGAAACGATGTCAAATGAAATGGCATTGGTCTCATGATTAATATTACCTAATCCTGTTAGCCACCTTTGATTAGCATCTCCCAAGTTGGCAGTCACACCAGCATTCAACTCAACGGTATCAAAAGTAAACCAGCCCATAAACATTTTGTCGATAGACGTAAAATAATCAAAAAAGAACCCTTGTCCTGAGGTTGCTGCATTAAACCAACTGCCGTTTAAACCAGGATTGATGTGTAGAGTTTCATCTAAAACATAAGCACGATTAATCAATACAAGATTGGATTGTTGAATACTGCCTGATGAATAATTAATCAGTGGTATTTCATTTATCGGTGAAGCAAAGGTGCGAATAATCGGTAATGCAGCTATAGCGTCTATCACATCCATTCCAGCTCTAACAGAACCAAAGACAGCATAACCATCACCATTACCATCTAAACTAGGGTTATTTACTGTATTAAAAAACCATTGACTGGTAGCACTATTAACATCATTGGTTCTTGCCATTGATATAGTTCCACGATGATTGGGAAGAGATGTTGTTGATTCATTCACAATAGGAGCATCAACAGGAACAGCCCCACTTTGTCCATTTATATAAGTAAATCCTCCACCTTGAATAATAAAATTTCTTACACTTCGGTGAAAATACGAATTATTGTAATCTCCATCATCGACATATTTTAAAAAATTAGCCACGGTAACAGGTGCAACATCAGGACGCAATTCAATATCAATATTGCCCAAAACGGTTTCCATGCGCACGATTTGTGCATTTAATGAGAAAGAAATTAAACATAATATTACAACTTTATTTAAAAATTTCATCTATTTACCTTTATCTAAATATTCAATGAATCAGATTATACATTAACTATTCACGATTGTTACAATAAGCTATAATCTAAACTTATTTTAATCTTTAAAAATCATGCTCAGTTATCGCCACATTTTTCATGCAGGCAATTTTGCTATCTGCCACCCTGTTGTTTCGCACCACAATACCGAACGGTTTTGCAATCAGTTTAAAAATTCAGGGATTAAGAATATTTTGCGACTCGAATTAAAGAGACCTTTGCATAACTATAGTGACGAGTAAAAAATGATTAAATTCACCAGCTTTTCGCTAAAAATCTCGCCAATAACTGGTTATTACCTTCAATTTTTAACTCAATCTGGCAAATTTTCTCTATTTTTTCTTTCGCCATATAGTTATGCAAAGGTCTCTTAAAGATTCTGACGAACACGGAATGACAGGAACAGGCATGATAATCATCAATCCCCCATGGAAATTAGCCCAACAAATGCAACAAGCCTTACCGTGGTTAGTAGAAAAATTAAAACAAGATAATTATGCCAATTACAAGCTTGAGCAGTTGACTAAAGAGTAATGTTTCATATTCTCCTGCATTTTTTGATTCCATTAATCATAAGTACTCTATTCTTCAAAAAGAACTGGAAAAAGGCTTATTTTTTGATGATGCTCACAATGGTTGTGGATATTGATCATTTATTAGCCACACCCATTTACGATCCTTTGCGTTGCAGTATTGGCTTTCATCCCTTGCATAAATTATTCCCGATAATAGTATATGCACTGGTCTGTTTTATACCTAAGTTACGTTTTATTGGCATTGGTTTAATTATTCATATGATTTTAGATTCCATTGATTGCCAACTAAGCAATGGAATCTGGTTTACTTAATCAAGCTTTTGAAAAACCAACGTGGCATTTGTGCCGCCAAAGCCAAAACTATTAGACATAACTGTCTTTAAGTCTATATTTTCAATTTTTTCGGCAACAATTGGCGTGTCTTTATCAATATTTTCATCTAGCGTTGTTAAGTTGGCTGATGCTGCAATGAAGTTGTTTTCCATCATTAATGTACTGTAAATAGCTTCATGAACTCCGGCAGCACCAAGTGAATGACCTGAGAGTGATTTTGTGGAGGTGATTTTGGGCATTTCTTCATTAAAGACTTCCTTAATGCCTTTTAACTCGACCAAATCACCCACAGGCGTACTTGTACCGTGTGCATTGAGGTAATCAATTTTATCATCAACAGTACTTAATGCCATATTCATGCAGCGCACGGCTCCTTCCCCCGATGGCGCTACCATGTTATAACCATCAGAAGTTGCTCCATAGCCAACAATTTCACAAATAATATTGGCACCGCGTGCTTGGGCATGCTCCAGAGACTCAAGCACCATCACCCCTGCTCCACCTGCAATAACAAATCCATCACGCGTTTGATCATACGGACGTGAGGCTGTTTCGGGAGTGTCATTATAGGAAGTGGATAAGGCTCCCATAGCATCAAACATCATGCTTAATGACCAATGTTCTTCTTCTCCACCACCAGCAAAAATCACATCTTGCTTACCAAACTGAATTTGTTCCATTGCCAAACCAATACAGTGAGTACTGGTTGCACAGGCAGAACTTAATGAATAGTTCAAACCTTTAATTTTATAGGGTGTTGCCAAACACGCAGATATGCCACTGCTCATTGATTTGGTTACCACATAAGGTCCGACTCTACGAATACCACGTGACCGAAGTTTATCGACACTTTCTACAATAGATTCGGATGATGAACCTCCCGCACCAATAATAAGGCCCGTACGTACATTTGAAACCTGCTCTTGCGTTAAACCTGAATGTTCTATGGCTTCTTTCATAGCAATATAAGCATAAGCTGAACTTGCACTCATAAAACGCAAATCTTTGCGTCCAATATGCTCTTTTAAATTGACATCAATGCTACCTGCCACATGACTTCGTAGGCCTTGTTGTTTGTATTCTTCTTGGTAACTGATACCAGATTTGCCTTGCTGCAATGATTTTAAGACTTCTTGTTTATTATTGCCTAAACACGAAACAACTCCATAACCTGTTATAACGACTCTTTTCATTTAAAAGTCCTCGGTTGAAGTAAATAGCCCCACACGCAGCTTGGTCGCTGTATAAATAGTCTTACCATCAACACTGACCGTACCATCGGCTATTGCATATTTTAGTTTTGAATCTATCATGCGTTTGATATGAATATTATAAGTAACTTTTTTTGATGTTGGCAACACTTGACCACGAAACTTAACATCACCGACTCCCAATGCTCTTCCTTTGCCTTTGAAACCAGCCCATATCATGTGAAATCCTATCAGCTGCCAAAGCGCATCCAAGCCCAAACATCCAGGCATAACGGGATCACCTTCAAAATGACAAGCAAAAAACCATAAATCAGGATGGATATCAAACTCCGCAATAATTTCGCCCTTTCCGTAGTCTCCTCCATCATTGTTTATCTTAATAACTCGATCAATCATGAGCATGTTTCCTGCTGGCAACTTGGCATTATCCATACCAAATAATTTGCCTTGAGAGCAGCTAATTATTTCTTCTTTACTGAAACTATTTTGTTGTGACATAAGGTGGTTTTACTTTAACTTAAAAACCGCGATATTAAGCAGTAACATACATGTTGTCAAGCGACCTGAATTAATAAAAATAATTAATTTCAAACCAAATTTTCTTTCAATTTAAACAACTCTTCAAAATATTTATAAGCTATTGATTTTAAAAGAACATACGCAGGCGTATTTAAATTTTTTCCATACGCAGGCGTATCTATAAGTGTTTTTTCACCCATAAAAAAAGTCAGTGTGAAAACTGACTTTTTTAAAGAAAGAATTTGTAATATTTTACCAAATTTTAACTCGTTTATTTTCGGGCAAATACATTTTATCTCCTTCTTTTACATTAAATAATTTTAAAAATGGAGGAAAATTCCTTAATGGTCCATTGCCTCTGAACTCACCAGGAGAATGAGGGTTTGTAGCCACTTGTGACAGCAAGGCTTCGTCACGCATTTTTCCACGCCAAATTTGCGCCCAACCATAGAAAAAACGCTCATCAGCCGTTAAACCGTCAATTTTAGAATTATCTGGATGGGCTTTTTTAAAGGCTTTATAAGCAATAGTCAAACCACTTAAATCGCCTATATTCTCACCTAAAGTCAATTCACCATTAACGCGAGCCTTACCATCTAAAACTTCATAGGCATTATATTGTTCAATTAACATGGCTGTTTTTTTATTGAATTTTGCTCGATCTTCATCTGTCCACCAACTGTTCAGGTTGCCTTCACCATCAAATTTTGAACCTTGATCGTCAAAACCATGTCCCATTTCATGCCCTATCACTGCACCTATTCCACCATAATTAACCGCATCATCGGCACTGAGATTAAAAAACGGTGCTTGTAAAATACCAGCAGGAAAAACAATTTCATTTTTGGTAGGGTTATAATAAGCATTTACCGTTTGAGGGTTCATGCCCCACTCTGTGCGATCTATTGGTTTGCCTAAACGTGAGCGATTACGTTGCAATCGCCAATTAGCAACGGCACGCATATTATCTAATAGCGAATCTTTACTAATGTGTAAATTACTGTAATCTTTCCATTTATTGGGGTAGCCTATTTTCGGATCAAATTTACTGAGTTTATCAAGTGCTTTAAGTTTTGTTTCGGCACTCATCCAATCCAGTTCTTTGATGCTGTCACCGTAAGCAGTCCTTAGGTTTTCGATCATATCATCCATGCGTTTTTTAGCATTTGGTGGAAAGTATGATTTTACGTAGACTTTTCCAACAAGTTCTCCAACAGAACCATTAACGGTTGATATGGCGCGTTTCCAGCGTGGTTTTTGCTGTGTTGTTCCTCTTAAAACCGTTCCATAGAATTTAAAATTTTCGTCATCAAATTTCTTTGGTAAATAACTCGCTACTCGATTAATCAACTTCCATTGGTAGTAAGTTTTCCAATCATCTATCGAAGTATTCTTAATTAACTTATTCAGCTTTTGCATGTAATCGGGTTGAGTTACAACAATTTTATCAATTTTTGGCAAGTCCGTACCAGCAAACCAAGCATCAAGGTTAACATCGGGCATTAAGGCTTTAAACTCTTCAAATGTTTTAAGGTTATAGGCTTTTTCGTTGTCTCTTGTTTCAACATTAGTCCAATGCCCTTTAGCTATATCTGTCTCAATTCGCATAACGGTTTGAGCGGATTTTGTTGGATTTTTAAAATTTGCATTTTTAAATTGATTTTCAATTAAATTTAAATAGTTAGCACGAATATTTTTAAATTTTTCATCATCATTAAAGTAATAATCCCTATCAGGCAATCCAATCCCTGCTTGTCCAACGTAGGTGATGTAACTATTTGAATCTTTTAAATCAATATACACATACAAACCAAATGGTGAATCAGTATATTTATCAGCATAGGACATATAAGCCAGTAAGTCGTCATAATTGTTTATTGCATCAATTCTAGCTAAATCGGAATCAATAACAGCCATTCCTGCGGCTTCTATTTGCTCCTCATCCATATAACTTTTATATAAGTCACTTATTTTTTGTTCGTCCGTGTCTTTTGCAAAAGTCTGTCCTGCTAATTGATCAATAATGTTTTTAACATCTTTTTCACTCTTATCACGCAAAGCATTAAATGAACCATAACGCGATTTATCGGCTGGCATGACATAACTTTTTAACCACTTGCCATTAACATAGCGATAAAAATCATCTTGAGGACGAATCGTTTCATCAATATACTGTAAATCAACACCAGAAGTGAGTTTAACAGCTTGAGTTTGAGAAGTGTTTGTCTCTTTTTTAGAAGAGTCTGTTGCACAGCTACCAAGGGTTAGAGCCAGTGCAATGGTTAATGCCGTTTTTTTCATAATTTTACCTGTAATATTTTAGTGGAATTGTATATTAGTGTCTGCTAAATTAATATAGCCCATAAGTCATGGTTTTTAATGTTTGTATGTTTTTTCACCCGCTTCAATAAAAACGCGAATTCGATTTTGGTGCGGTGGTAAAGGGCAGGTCGAGTAGTCATTAAAAGCACAGGGAGGGTTGTAGGCTTTATTGAAGTCAACCACCACTTTGTTGTGGTTATCTTTTGGTTTTGGCACACTTAAGAACCGACCTGGACCATAAGTTGTGCGTCCACTGGTTTTATCTGCAAAGATTATAAACATTTCATCTTCAGCATCCAAAGCATCAAGTTGAAACTCTTTTCCATCGATTGAAAATTTAACAAACCCAATGGACTCCTCTTTTTTCAGCAAACCCAAAACATTGATGATTTCAATTTCTTTGGGAGGATTGTAGGCAACAAATTCAGCTTCTATTTTAAACTTTTCATTTGCTGGAAAGTAATCAATACGAGTAAAGTTTTTACGTGTCTCTGCCTGCGAATCCTTAATGCGAAGAGCGGGTTTTCCACGCTCGATGACATAAAATTTAAAAGTATCTATAGCAAAAACAGTCGGCTTACCAGAGGAATCCATTGCAACGTTGATTGTTTTGTCGATGAGTTCATCATTGGCTTTGATTTGCACTCCTTTTTCTGGGGTAAAAGTTATTTTTGCAGCGGTTAATGTAAACTCACCCACATGAGCTGGACCATTAGGTAAAACAATATCATTGCTCGCATCCGAACCAATACGGTTACTGCCCTCATGCAACCATTCCATGCCAATCAGACTCAACCAACCATGAGGTTTTTTAAGGCGTTGGACTCTGTCTTTCTTCCACGATTGCAACTCCTCTTGCCATGTTTGAGCATTTGCAGTTAAACTAATGAGTATAAATAATAGTGTCATTTTTTTCATATTAAATTTCCTGCCTGTATGTGGCGTGCTATTTCATCGTTACTAATTCTTCAGCGGAAGTTGGGTGAATTCCGATGCATTGATTTAATTTTTCTTTTGTTATGCCTTGTTTAATTGCCACAGCAAAACCTTGCACAATTTCGCCAGCATCTGCTCCAACGATATGGCACCCAACAACTAAATCAGTCTCTTTGGCAACAATCAACTTCATAAATGTTTGATCTTGAATATCTGTCATGGCATATTTCATTGCTCGAAAAGTGCTAGTAAATACCTTAACTTCGCCAAAATGTTCCATCGCTTGCTCTTGTGTATAACCACATGAGCCAATTTCAGGCTGTGAAAATACCGTACTGGGCAAATAATCATACTCAATATAAGTATTGCCATCACCGTACCATCTATCCATTAGCAAGTGACCTTCTTTTATTGCCACTGGTGTCAGGTTGTCGTTGTTACAGACATCACCTACAGCAAATACCGAATCAGGACCGCAGTTTTGTTCGCTATCGACTTGCAGTTG
>JALSIL010000592.1 GCA_026990095.1 Lysobacterales bacterium | reverse complement strand
CTGGTAATTCAATTTCTGGCAATGAGTTAAATCCGCCTTTATTCATGGCACGCGCACCATAAGCAATACGCTTGCCACTTTCTATTGTTTTTTTAATGACAGGGTGGTGCTTCCAACGTTGAAATTCTTCAAAAGGACTCAAGTAAGGATTGTCGTAATTCAAAGCAACAACCAAGCCAAGAGCCACTTTGCCTTTCTCAAAATGGTATAAAAATCCACCGCCTTCGGTGCGATTATTTAATGGCCAACCAAAGGTATGCACCACTTTTCCTGGCTTTGACTTTTCATCATCGACTTGCCAAATTTCTTTAATGCCAATGCCATAATGTTGCGGATCAGATTGTGCATCCAAGTCAAATTTCTCAATAAGTTGCTTACCCAAGTGACCTCGACAACCTTCCGAAAATATGGTGTGTTTTGCCAATAATTCATAGCCTGTTTCAAAAGAGGGTTTTTCCTTACCTTGAGCATCAATGCCCATGTCTTGGGTGATTATGCCTTTGATGTAATTGTTATCATCGTAGATTATTTCTGAGGCTGGGAACCCAGGAAAAATGTTGACGCCTAGATTTTCAGCTTGTTCGCCTAACCAACGGCACAAATTTCCAAGAGAAATAATGTAATTACCGTGATTTTTCATGGGCGAAGGAATCAATAAATTGGGTGTTTTTATGCTTTTTTCCTGAGAACGCAAATAATAAAAATCATCACCTGAGACTGCCGTTGTCACGGGAGCTCTCAATTCTTTCCAGTTAGGAAACAATTCATCTAGTGCAGTTGGCTCCAGAACTGCACCTGACATAATGTGTGCACCAATTTCAGAACCTTTTTCAACCAAAGCAATCTGCCAATCCTTACCTTGCTCTTTTGAAATTTGTGCTAACTTTATCGCTGCGGACAAACCCGATGGGCCACCACCGACAATGACCACATCAAATTCCATAGATTCTCTTGTCATAACCTTACTCTTCATCATTATCTAAAACAGTTATTATACCGTTTTATTGACTATGATTGAAGCAATCAACAAGAATCACAAACAAAAAAATGGCACTATTAAAGCGCCACTTTTATGAAGAGACCTTTGCATAATTATAGTGACGAGTAAAAAATGATTAAATTCACCAGCTTTTCGCTAAAAATCTCGCCAATAACTGGTTATTACCTTCAATTTTCAACTCAATCTGGCAAATTTTCTCTATTTTTTCTTTCGCCATATAGTTTATGTAAAGTTCTCATGAAATATTTATAAAATTATTTCAATAAATGCTCAACCGCTTCACGTTCTTCACGCAATTCTTTTTCTGTTGCATCCAAGCGTTCTTGTGAAAATGTATCAATTTCTAATCCTTGAACAATAGAATACTGACCATCTTTACAGGTCACAGGGTAAGAAAAGATAATACCAGGCTCTACACCGTAAGAACCGTCAGCAGGAATCGCCATAGAAACCCAGTCACCATCGTTTGTGCCTAATGCCCAAGTTCGCATGTGATCAATAGCTGAAGAGGCAGCAGATGCCGCACTTGATGCACCGCGAGCTTTTATAATTGCCGCACCACGTTTTTGCACCGTTGGAATAAATTCATTTTCGTAATAATCCCTATCAATCAAATCAGTTGCCGCTTTGCCATCAATCATCACATTGGAAATATCAGGGTATTGTGTTGAAGAATGATTTCCCCAAATGGTCATTTTCGTGACGTCATTGGTTTGTTTGCCTGTTTTGGCAGCCAACTGTCCCATGGCACGGTTGTGATCCAAACGTGTCATGGCAGTAAATTGTTTGTTATCAATATCGGGTGCTGATTCCATTGCAATCATAGCATTCGTATTGGCAGGATTTCCTACCACTAAAACCTTAATATCTTTAGAAGCGTTATCATTAATCGCCTTACCTTGTACGGTAAATATTGCACCATTAGCTTCTAACAAATCACTGCGTTCCATGCCTGGTCCACGCGGTCTTGCTCCAACTAATAACGCATAATCGGCATCTTTAAAGGCAACATTAGGGTCATCTGAGGCAATAACACTGTGTAATAAAGGAAAAGCACAATCTTCTAATTCCATCACAACCCCTTGAACCGCTCCCATGGCTGGAGGGATTTCAAGTAACTGTAAAATAATAGGTTGATTAGCACCAAGCATATCACCTGCTGCGATTCTGAATAATAATTGGTATCCGATTTGACCGGCTGCGCCTGTAATGGCAACTCTTACTGGATTTTTCATAATTTACCTCAAAGTAATGGCAATTCCTGGTTTAATGCCGATTTGATAAGGTTATTTAAACCTTAAAATATGGTCGGGATGAGAAGATTCGAACTTCCGACCCCCACAACCCCATTGTGGTGCGCTACCAGGCTGCGCTACATCCCGAAATTCTAATTCAGCCATTTTAGTTTTTATCTGAAATTGTGCAAGAACTATTCAAATTTATTGGTTGATTAATCGCCACAATTCTATTTCTTCCAATGTCTTGCCTGCTGCGGCAAGAGATTTTAGGTCAGAAACATTGATGACCAATGACGCTGGTATATTTAAAGCTTCACATTTTTCGGCTAATTCTTGTTTCATTGCATTAAAAGCGTTGCCCTGTTCTGGAGACAATTTGTCAAATCGAGGCAATTGTGCTTCATCATACTTTTCAGCTTGTTGGTATAAACCTAATAAGTCCTTGATATTATGCTTAACAAATCTTGCATACAAACCAATATCTTTAATGAAAACCCCTTCACACTGCGGTTTTTTTATCACTATATCAATAATGTCGGTGTTTTTTAATATCCATGTTCTAGGCTTATCACGAGCGATTGCCACTTTTTCTCGCCATTTTAACAGTGCCAAGACTAGTTTTTGTTGCGAAGGCTTAAACCGTTTAGATTTACAGATATTAATAAATGTCTTGGTGATGTGATTGGAGGCCACTGTGGCGTTTTTTCTTTGATTGATAAGCAAGTCATACCAACTCATGCGTCTTTTTTTATTGAGTTCATCTTGTAAAATTTGCTTCATTTCATTCAAATAAACCACATCATCAATGGCGTACTGAACTTGTTCATCACTTAAGGGACGTTTCATCCAGTCCGAGCGACTGTGAGCCTTAGAAAGTTCCACATCAAATAACTCCTTAACAATGTTTT
Organism: Lysobacterales bacterium; assembly: GCA_026990095.1. Classification (GTDB taxonomy): domain Bacteria; phylum Pseudomonadota; class Gammaproteobacteria; order Xanthomonadales; family Marinicellaceae; genus NORP309. The sequence continues at coordinate 4,204 of JALSIL010000592.1, read as the reverse complement.
GGTAGGAAAAATGCAAACCATATCCACACAATGAGGCGGCAATTTGCGTATCAAATATACGCTCTGGCAATTGCCCATTTAAGTTATATAAAATTTCTAAGTCTTCTGAGCCCGAATGTAAAATTATATTATTTAATAGCTTTTTTAATGGTGCATAATTGGATATTTTGGTCATATCTATTAAATAATATTCACCATTAATTTTGAGTTGAAATAGTGCTGGTTTTGGGTAAAAAGTATTAACCCGTTCAAACTCACTGTCAAATGCCAAAGCCTCATCGCCCTTTAGGGATAAAGTTAAATCTTCTAATTGGGAATTGTCGTCAATCCACATGTAATCTGTTATCATTTGCGTATTAAAACATATTTTTGAAAATGAAATCACCAATAAACTTAAAACACTCTATTTTTTTTATAATTCTGCTTGTCATTCTTGGCTCTTGTCAAAAAAAAACCACACAAGAATCCTTTGTTATACTTGCCATCAATGATGTTTACCGAGCAGAAGGTTTAGATAAGGGCAATCTTGGCGGTTTAGCGCGTGTAAAGACATTGCGTGATCAATTAATCGCTGAAGGTAAAAAAGTTTTGTTATTGCATGCAGGAGATTTTTTACAACCGTCTTTTAGCAGTCGAATTAACAAAGGCGCTGCCATGATTGATGCCATGAATCAATTAGATGGCATGAATCATGGCTTTGATGACAACATGATTATAACCTTTGGTAACCACGAATTTGACAAATCAAAACTCAAATACTTGCCGATGATGCAAGAACGCATTGATGAATCTCAATTTAATTGGTTAGACTCCAATATAAACTGGTACGAAGATGAAAAACTGGGCAAAATCCATTCCAACAAGATCCATAAGTGGATGATTAAAGAATACAACGGCATCAAAGTGGGTCTTTTTAGCCTCACGACCAATATGACTCACCCACAATACATAGCAAGTTTTGATAACCCTATTGAAGTGAGCAAACACTATGTGTCATTTTTAAGAAAAAAAGGCGTCGACCTAGTTATTGCCTTAACCCATCAACGCTTAAGTGACGATAAAAAAATTCTTAACCTTAAACCATTATACCGACCAGATATAATTATTGGTGGTCATGAGCACTACCGCCAAAATGAACAGGTCAATGGTAAGTGGATAATCAAAGCCGATGCCGATGCCTTATCCGCTGCGGTTATTGAAGTAAGCTTAAACCAAGGAAACGTGAGCTTTTTTCCTACTTTTATTGATTTAGACAACCACATCCCAAAAGACCTACATATGGAACAAACCATCGCAAACTGGGCACAAAAAACCAAAGTAAAATATTGCCATAAAATCAAAGAAGATGAGGGTTGTTTAGATTTAGCTTACGGCATAACCAAAGTGGATCTAATTGCTGAAGAAAGTGAAATTAGACGATTTGAAACCAATATGGCTGACTTTATAGCCGACACTGCTTTGCAAGAATTTAAATTATGCCATGCCGATGTTGCCCTCATCAACTCTGGCTCCATTCGTCTCAACCACAACATCGCTGCCAACAGTATTATTACCCGAAAGCACATAGAAGGCATGTTTCCCTATCCTTCAGATTTAACACAAATTCAAATCGATGGCAAAACACTCAAAGCCATGATTAGCCATTCCATTGACATGTGGACGGCTAATGGTCATTGGTTGATGATCTCTGGCATTCGGTTTATTCATGACCCTGAAAAACAACAATTTAGGCAGCTAACTTACAGCAAAAGTGGTTTGCCAATTCAAGACAACGACCTAATAAAGGTGGTTGTACCCAAATATTTAATCAGCGCAAAAACCGACCACGACGGTTATGTAATGATTGATGAATCCATGACCAAAAAATGCAATAAAAATGGCTCTAATCTAAAGCAATTGGTTATCAACCGCATAAAAAACACACCCACAGGCATCAACCCGCAAAAAGATGGCAGAATTTGCAACACACTAAGGGACGAATGCGCACAATAAACCATGCAAGTACAGGACCAACAATTAAACACTAAAGAAATCATGGTTCTCCTTATTGGGCTTGGTTTAGTGGTGTTTTTGTATCTCATGAAAAATCCGAGCTCCAAAGATAACTCGCACTTTAGTGTCACTCAAGAGAGCAAGACATTGATTGGCATTGAAAAAGCAGAAGAAACTAAAACTCTTTTAGAACCAAGTACCAAAACAACCATCATCGAAGACATACTGGATATCCCTGCATGGAAATTCAACATAGACGATTTAGGCAAGCTCACCAGCGAAGAATTAATAAATACCATTGAAAAAGCCATGGATGAAGAGCTCTATTTTGAACCAGAAAACCAAAGTGCTCTCTTTTATCTTGTTAACCTTAAACAATTGGATAGTGACAACGAAAATATACCACGAATTACCCAAACATTAATGCAACAATTAACAGCACAAAGCAAACGTGCCATTGCACAAAGTGATGAACAATTACTGACTCAAACTATTGCCCAACTTAAAACAATAGATAAAAACCACTCCAAAATTAAAGAACTAAAACAAAAGCTAACTAACATCAGAACCATTAACAAACTTTTTGCTAAAGGCAAAAAACAACTGCAAGATAACTTAGTGATAACGGCCAACTCGCAAGATGCGTGGCACAGTGCTAAACAAGCCATAGAAATTGACCCATCCAACATTAAAGCCAATAATTTGGTTGCACAAGTCAACGGTATACTCATCAATAGTGCCCTAAGAGCCGCAGAAGAAATTGATTTTCAGCTCGCTCAACAACAAATTAATCAAGCCAAACTTCTTGCCCCTGAATCCTTAAACGTGCAAAATGCCCAATCAACCATTGAAGACCTCAAAACACAACGTTACATGTGGCTCGAACAACAAATCAATCAAGCCATCACCACCACAAATATTAAACGAGCAAAAAAAATGCTTAGTCAACTTATTGATTTAAACTTACCACAAGCGGTAATAACAGACTACCAGAATGAAATCAATCGAATGAAATTGTATGGATCTTACAGACCATTAGACACATTCACTGACGTCAGCAAAGATGGAGAAAAACTGCCAAAAATGACTGTTATGCCTATTGGTAAATTTGAAATGGGATACCATCAAGGCCCTAAACACGAAAAACCAGTGCACACTGTTGCCATCAATTATGGATTTGCCGTCAGCCAAAAAGAAATTTCGGTAGCAGATTTTGCTCTTTTCATTGAAGCTACTGCTTATAAGACCGATGCCGAAAAAAAGCACTCATCCATTATCTATAACACACGAACAGGTCGACTAAAAAACAAAAACCGAATTACATGGAAAAAGGACTATCAAGGCAAAAAAGCTAAGCCAAACCACCCTGTTATTCACGTTTCATGGAATGATGCCAACAACTACGTGCAATGGTTAAGCAACCAAACCCAAAAGAACTACCGTTTACCTAGCGAAGCGGAATTCGAATATTTTCTAAGAGCGGGTTCACGAACAAAATACCCATGGGGTAATGGCACTCCGCTACAGGTTACAGAAAACCTCACAGGTAAATTAGATCGCATAAAAGGCAACACTCGCATGCGTTGGAAAAAAGGCTTTGACAACTACAACGACAAATATTGGGGTCCTGCTCCTGTTGGCAGCTTCACCCCCAATCAATTTAACCTTTACGATACCGCCGGAAATGTCATGGAATGGACAGCCGATTGCTGGCACGACTCTTATACACGTGCACCACGTAATGGCAGTGCATGGATAAATCAAGGCTGTGAAAACCACGTTATTCGTGGAGGTTCTTGGAGTAGCTCCAAAGATGAATTCCGATCCAGCCACCGCTTTACAGCCAAAGCCGAATTTACCGATGCTCGCTTAGGCTTCAGAGTGGCAATGGATTTAAAATAATCACAACAAATAACACGAATTTCTTGAACAAATAAATTTAGGCATTATACTACTCAACCCTAAGTTTTGATGTTCTCATCAAAACCAAAAAAGAAATGTGCCGGGGTGGCGGAACTGGTAGACGCGCCGGATTCAAAATCCGGTTTCTTCGGAAGTGCGGGTTCGATTCCCGCCCTCGGTACCATTTAACTAAATCAAGAGCTTTCATAAGCTCTTTTTTTTCGCCTGAAATAACTATATACGGTCGTTTAAGCCATTCAAAGGGGTTCAAAGCCTATCATACAAACCCATAATAAATGTTGTCAATCTG
>JALSIL010000591.1 GCA_026990095.1 Lysobacterales bacterium | reverse complement strand
ATATCAGTCCCATGTTCTTCAATGAACTTATTGAAATGTTCTTTGACTTTATCATCAATATCAACTGTAATTGTCACCATAATTTTGAACCTTTTGTATTTGTCTTGTCATCATTATAACAAATTTTTTAGTTAAGTCCTAAATCCTGACATAGAAAACTCAATTATTAGGACACACAACCCTTAAGCTGCCTAGAATACAAAAACATACAATACCTGCAATTATGAATGGTGTGATTACTTAAAGTCGAACACACAAAACTGTATTTTTTATAAAAAAGTGCTCATTTTTAAACTATATACACATGATTTTAAAAATAATGTGCAAAATTACACACAAAATTTAATCATTCTCTGATTTTTGTATTAGAATAATCACATCCACACGAAAGACGAAATATATTTTATGCAAAATGCTAAGCAAACAAATTCATTTGTGAATTTAAACCCAATTCCAAAAAGGTTAGTGCGACTCTTTTCAAAAGCGATTGCTAAATTAATTTTAAAGTTCAATCTCAATAAAAACGATTATAACCACTACCTCAATGAGCAACTGGTTTTGGAAGCTAAAAGACAAAATCCAAAGGCGACCATTGTTGAAATTTCAGTGCGAACAGGCATAAATAGGCGTTATATTAAGGATTACCTCAAAGGAGAAATGCCAAATATAAAGTCGAACAAACTCACCCTCATTTTAAGTGACATGAAATGGACCCTGAATAAATATTATGGAGGCGGTAAAAAGTTACCCAAAAAAGGTCCTTTTGCCAGCTTTCAAAGCATCTGCGAACAATGGACACCAGGAATGCTAACCTATCAAGCGATTTTATCCGAGTTAGTGCGAATTGGCAGTGTTATTGATCATGGAGAAAAAGTGGAGTTGGTTGTGGCAAAAAAAACCAATGTCAAAGAGTTAATACAAGGTTTTGATATAACATCTACCTTACTTGATCGATATGCCAATACAATTATGCGTAATTTGGAAAATATTGATGATGAATTAAAAAACTACCAAATGTCTGCTTTATCTACCCAAATAAACCCAAAAGATATTGTTTCTTTAAAAGCTGAAATAAGAAGCGTTTTGCAAACCAACTCAAAAAATATTATAAAACTTTTAGAAAAATACGAAAGCAATGTCAAACCCGACACTTATCCAGCTTATGGGGTATCGGTGTTTGAATTTAACGATAATGAAAATGATAATATGAGAGAAATAGAATGAAAATAGTAATAATAACCTTAATAATTTTAGTGACAATAAATGTAAATGCAGCAGTAGAATCTGGTTCTGTTGGAGTTAGTGAAGTCGAAGAAAAAGGAGTAGGTATCAATGCAGTCGAAGAAGGAGTAGTAGGTGTCACACAACTTGGCAATGGTTATATTCAAGTGTGTAGTGCGGATGAAAAGAATGTTGTGAGTTGCATTATTACTAAAGGCTAGCGGTTAGGCTATTAGAAGCTAAATGATTAGGCAACCCCACTGTTGCCTATTTACCCACAAGAAGAGGGGGAAATATTTATACCCAAATCGATTGGGGTACAAACGTTTTACTTGCCTGTAGGAGAAATGAGATTTGTTACCGCGTATTGAAATTGGTCTACCTGATTAGGAATTGAGTATTGTTCCATAAATGGCTTCATCAAACCAATTTCCCTAACGGTTTTTGCAACTTTTTAACACGTGTCATGAGTTATGCTAAGGTCTCTTTAACTTTAAACACTCGCTTTTTAGGCTTAAATTATTGATTAAATCAATGACTTCTTGAGTGACATGTGGCTTTTTATTGGGCGTTTTGTCAAGTCGAAAAAAAAGAGCTAACATTGTAGCTCTTTTTTTAGAAATTGAAAATCAATTACCTTCTTGGAGGTCGTCCTGCACGTTTTCGCTCGCTTTCGGTTAGTATTTTCTTGCGTACACGAATAGATTCAGGTGTAACCTCAACCAATTCATCGTCTTCAATAAATTCCATCGCTTGCTCTAGCGATAACTTAATTGGAGGAGAAATAATTAAGGCTTCATCTTTACCTGCAGCACGAATATTATTTAACTGCTTACCTTTGGTTGGGTTAACGGTTAAATCATTGCTGCGTGAATTTAAACCCACCAATTGACCTTCGTAAACTGGAGCATTGACTTCAACCAATAAACGACCACTTTTTTGTAAATTAAACAAGGCAAATGCTAGTGCTTTACCTTTAGAGTTGGAAACCAATACGCCATTTTGGCGACCCGAAACAATGTTTTCATACTTGGGTGCGTAATGATCAAATACATGAGTCATAATGCCAGAGCCAGAAGTCAAGGTCTTAAACTCAGACTGGAAGCCTATCAATCCACGCGCTGGGGCATGAAAATGCATGCGTACGCGACCGGTATTATCTGGTTCCATGTCTTTCATAACAGCCTTGCGTTCGAGCAATTTTTCCATCACGGCACCTTGGTGTTGTGTTTCAACATCCACCATTAAGTCTTCAATTGGTTCACAGATTTTCCCATCAATCTCTCTGAAAATAACCTCAGGGCGAGATATTGCCAGCTCATAACCCTCACGTCGCATAGTCTCAATTAATACAGAAAGGTGTAACTCACCACGACCAGAAACTTTATATTTATCTGCATCATCGGTTGCTTCTACTCTCAATGCCACGTTATAGGTTGCTTCTAACTCTAAACGGTCTTTAATCTGACGAGAGGTTAAATATTTTCCGTCTTGCCCTGCAAAAGGCGAGTTATTAACACAAAACAACATAGAAATAGTTGGTCTATCAACCGATAATGGAGCAATAGACTCGGCATTGTCACGTTCACATATAGTATCTGAAATACTGATTTTATCCACACCAGAGATTGCCACAATATCACCAGCAGAGGCATTGTCAACTTCAATACGCTCTAAACCTTTAAATCCAAATATTTTAAGGATGCGTCCGTTTCTAACCTTGCCACCTGCATCAATCACGGTCACAGGTGTATTGGATTTAATTGAACCACGTTTGATACGACCAATACCAATTAAGCCTAAAAAACTATTGTAGTTTAAAGTGGTGATTTGCATTTGGAAAGGTTTATCCACTTCAACATCGGGTGCATTAACTTTATCAATAATCGTCTCAAATAAAGGTGTCATATCTCCATCACGACTGTCTTCGTCCATATTGGCATAACCATTGATGGCAGAAGCATAAACAATAGGAAAATCTAGTTGGTCATCAGTTGCACCTAATGAGTCAAATAAATCAAAGGTTTGTTCCATCACCCAGTCAAGGCGAGAGCCATCACGATCGACCTTGTTGATAACCACAATAGGCTTAAAACCCATTTCAAAAGCTTTAGAAGTCACAAAACGTGTCTGTGGCATTGGGCCATCAACGGCATCAACTAATAACAATACAGAGTCAACCATACTTAATACACGTTCAACCTCACCTCCAAAGTCAGCATGACCAGGGGTGTCAACGATATTAATTTTGTATTTTTTGCCATCGCGTTTATCAGTATAATTTATTGATGTTGTTTTTGATAAAATCGTGATACCACGTTCTTTTTCCAGCTCGTTAGAATCCATCATACGATTTGGATCATCGGCACGATCTCCCAGTGTTCCAGATTGTTTGATGAGTTCATCAACGAGGGTTGTTTTTCCATGATCAACGTGAGCGATGATGGCAATGTTTCGAATATGTGTAGTCACAATTATTTCCTATTGGTGTATTTTTTCAAGGTCGCGATTATACTCGATTTAGTTTCAAACATTGGATATAATCAGAAAATAGCAGTGAAATGGGGCATTATTGTTAAGATTATGGCATTATCACCACGTATTTATATTTCATATTTTAGGAATTGCTATGATTAGATTTTTATCAGTCTTTATTTTTATAATCAGTTCGCTGACAGCACAGTCAAAACAACAACAAGATATTCTTGATGTTGAATCTAAAGTCATCGAATGGCGTAGAGACTTACATGCCCATCCAGAGTTGTCAAATCGAGAATTTAGAACCAGTAAAGTCATCTCTGATCATTTAAAATCGCTAGGAATGGAACTAAAAACAGGAGTGGCACATACTGGTGTTGTCGGTTTTTTGAAAGGTGATTTGCCAGGTCCAACGATTGCTTTGAGGGCTGATATGGATGCATTGCCTGTTACGGAACAAGTAGACTTGGAATTTGCATCAAAAGAACAAACTCAATATAGAGGCGAAACAGTCGGCGTCATGCACGCTTGCGGTCATGATACCCATGTTGCCATGTTGATGGGAGCAGCCGAAGTATTTGCTAAAAATAAAGATACACTAAAAGGCTCGATTTTATTTTTATTTCAACCAGCAGAAGAGGGTGCTCCACAGGGCGAGCAAGGTGGAGCTGAGATGATGTTGGCTGAGGGTGTTTTTAAACAGTACAAACCAGATGTGGTTTTTGGTATCCATGTCACCTCAAGTCTGCCCAGTGGAGTTTTGGGCTATCATGCAGGACCTGCCATGGCTGCAGTTGATACTTTTGATTTAACTGTAAAAGGCAAACAAACCCATGGTTCTCGACCTTGGGGTGGTGTTGACCCAATAGTCGCATCTGCACAAATTATCAATGCGGTACAAACTATTGTTTCACGTAAAGTGGATGTCACTAAAGCCGCTGCAGTTGTTTCTTTTGGTGCAATTAAAGGAGGTATTCGCAGTAATATTATTCCAGATAAAGTTGAGATGGTCGGGACTATTCGTAATTTTGACATGGGTGTTCGAGACATTATTCATCAAAATTTACACCAAGTTGTCGAAAATACAGCCAAAGCATCTGGTGCAACAGCAGATTTAGTTATCCATGTAGGTTATCCAGTGACAGTTAATAATCCTGAGTTGGTTGAACAAATGCTTCCCAGTTTAAGGAAAGTGTTTGGTGATAAAAAGGTGGTTGATATGGGTATGATTACTGGTGCTGAGGATTTTTCTTATTTTGCTCAAGAAGTACCTGGATTTTTCTTTTTTATGGGTGTAACTCCACCTGAGGTTAATACTAAAACTGCTCCGACTAATCATTCGCCTTTATTTTATGTTGATGAATCAAATTTAATTAATGGCGTAAAGGCATTTGTTCAATTGGTTAATGATTATAAATAGCCTTACCAAGTTGTCATATCAAGATTTTGTGATGAAAATCACAAAAAAAGTTTAATATGTTTAATTTGCTAGGTGAAAGGTTGCGACTCAACTAAAATTGATAAATTATGATTAACTTCTTTACACAAACTCACATTGGCAAAAGGAAAATAAACGAGGATAGTTATCTTGTCGATAGCCAGCTTGGTCTTTATATTGTGGCAGATGGTGTTGGAGGGTTAGAAAAAGGGGAGGTTGCAAGCCAGTTAGCATGTAAAACAATCCTGCGAGCTATTCAGTCAGGGGCATCCTTACAATCAGCAATTCACCTTGCACATCAAGCTATTCTTGATGAAGTCAAAATAGATAACAAGAAAACAGGCATGGCAACAACGGTTGCAGCCGTGTTGTTTGAAGAAAAAAATTACGAAATTGCTTGGGTTGGAGATTCGAGAGTTTATCTGTGGGATGGAGAGCTACACTTACTCACTAGAGATGATTCTTATGTTGAAATATTGTTAGACAGTGGTCATATCTCTTTAGAGGATTTGGATACGCATCCCGATAGGAATGTTATATCCCAAGCATTAGGAATAATGCGAAAAGACATTAAGATTCACAGCAACAAAGGCACGATTCAAAAAGGCCAGTTATTAATGCTCGCTACGGATGGTTTGTTTGGCGTTATTAAAGAACAAGGACTCATAAAGGAGTTACAAAGTCATCAAAGGCTAGAAGAAATGACCAATAATCTTGTTCAATTGGCTGTCAATCAAGGTGGTTCTGACAATATTACCTTAATGACTCTGGAAACTATGATTGAGGAGACTACCTCAGAAGAAGTTATACAACCGAAAATTTACCGAAGCTTTGATTCCCAAACAGGTGCAGTAGTTGGAGCATCGCCAACAAACATAAATGCAATCGAAACAGAATCACAAGAGACAGATCCTGAACTTATCGATCAAACAACTTTTAAAGACATGAGTCAAGATGATCGAAATCTATTAGAAGTGGCAGCAACAAAAAGCATAAAAAAACTACCTCAAAAACCCAAAAACATTCCGATTTTGTATTGGTTGATGTTTGCCCTTATTGTTTTTCTTGCTATTATTCTTGTCGCATTAAAATTGTAGACGCTTTGTAAGCTTCGAGTGCTCCTAGCAACCCATTTAATTTAAGCTGTATCGTATCGGTATCATTTTCATGATGAGTATTGGAAAAATCATCTAATATTGCTTCGATTTGTTGTGCTCCACAGGCTCTGCAAGAACCTTTTATTTTATGAACTAAATCTCGACACGCTTCAATTTCATTGTTAAATGTATGTTCTTTTAATAATTTAACTTGTTCAGGAAGTTCTTTGATGAATAAATTGGCTAATGTTTTAACGATTTCTTTGTCATTGTAAGCAAATTTCAAGGCGATTTCTTGATTGAAAACCACTGGAGTTTTATTGATATGCCGACTGATTGTGTCTTTAAGTTGTTTAGGGCTAATGGGTTTCAATAAAAATCCAGTAAACAAATCCCGGTGCTCTTTAACTAATTCTTCGGCTGAAGTTGCATAAATTGGTGTTGTATCTTGGAGTGAAATTGTGCGGATGCGTCGAGTGCATTCGTAGCCATCCATCTCGGGCATGCGAATATCCATTAAAATAACATCAAATTTTGTAACGATAACTTGTTCTATGGCTTGTTGACCGCCTTCAACGGCAATGACATCACAATTTGCTTTTTTTAAGGACATTGAAAAATATTGACGATTAATGATGTTGTCATCCACAACTAAAATGAGAGGTTTTGTAACTGTTTTACGGGTCATTTTGAGCCTCCTTGGCAAGATTTAAACTATTAATTACATTATTTTAACGTGAATTGAGTTAAAATTCAAAAGATGCGTTTTAATTCTGTCACTTTACTCGTAATTTTATCACTCTGTCCTTTCTCTCTGTTTGCAGAAAGGTGGCAGGTGCAAGATTTGTCAATTGCACGAGAAAATGGAGTGTTACGTATTATGGTCGACACTCTGAAAATACCGTTTTTTGAAAGTTCTGTTAAAAATATCAATTATCGTTGTCAATCTTTAGTGGATTTTTATCCTGTTCATCATTGTAAGAAAGGTGTTATAACAGCAACAGTCGATGGAAAAAAATATCATTATGGCATTTCTGGATGGGTGGATTTATCTCAACAACATTGGAATTTAACCTTAGTGAATGACCAAAAAAATATTTTCATTCATACAAATTCTGCACAAAAAGACAGCATAGAAATTAATTTAAAGGATTTAAATTTCAAAGAATTATCAAAAACTTTGCCCGTTAAGTT
>JALSIL010000590.1 GCA_026990095.1 Lysobacterales bacterium | reverse complement strand
TCTGCCTTAATCTTGTCATCCTGTGTTTCTGCTTCTCCAGCCAATAACACAACGCCATTATAGGTCATGACCTTAATGTGTTTGTCATTATTTATGGCTTTATGAATTTCTTTTCTTACCTGTGCAGATATTATTTTATCATCAATGACTTGACCTGCTGAACGTCTGTCATTGGCAACGGTTATTCCTGAAACAACAGCGCCTCCAACAACAACGGGTGCACAAGCACTCAGTAGAATGAGATTCGCAACAATTATGGCTACTATTATTTTTTTCATATTCTTCACATTATTTTATTGTTTAATAAAAAGCACCTTGAATCCAGTTAATATCAGGACTTTGTTTGCTTCCTTGAATAGACACTACATCAAAGCGAGCGTTCCATTGTTGGAACTTTTTATTTTTTAATAAAAACATCTGTGCTGCTTTAATGATTCTTTTTTGTTTGGTTTTGGTTACAGACTCAGCTGCCGAAACCCAGTCATCATTTTTACGGTATTTTACTTCAACAAAGATTAAAAAATCGTTATCTGTCATGATTAAATCAATTTCTCCTGCTTTACAGTTGAAATTACGTTGTACTTTCTTTAGTTTTTTCTTCTTCAAATAATCCAATGCAACACCTTCCCAGTAGTCACCAAAGAATCTCATGACGTCTTATTGTGCTTCTTGCATGGGGTTTGCAACTTCTTGCAACTCGCCAAGCAAGACAGGAATTCCTCGTTTGTATTCCGCCCAAGCTAATTGGCGATGCACTTGACCTTCCCCATCAACAGTTAAAAAACCACTCAAACCTTCTACTTTCTGAGAAACCATGGTTTGCATCCACTCTAATCGCGGCAATAAGGACACAGCATCATACCCAAAGGCAAAATACTTTTTATTGCTTTTGACTTTATCCGCTGAAAAACCCAAAACCTCTTGTAGCTCCTGTGGAGCCACAACAAAACGTGACTGGCAAAATCGAATGCCATTTAAGTCTTTATCCAACTGCGGGTTGTTTTTAGCTGGCTGCACCTGAGAAGTCGCATAAACAGGAACATCTTTTGCCTGAAAGAACTTTAATTGCGGCTTTATCAATCGGGCATTTTTTGCCTTAGCCATTATAAATATGGCATCAATGTCAGGTCTGATTTGAGGCTTATTCTTAAAAGGCTCGCCTAGGATTGTTTTGAGTGTTCGTGCACGCACAATGGAATCATTAAGTCCAATGGCTTGCTTGATTTCTCGTGTGTAATCGTGAGTTGATTCGGGATAAAAAGCATAACTCACAACTTGCCCGCCTAAATTAGCAAACTCTTTTTCAAAAAATACAGCTAGCTTTCTGCCTTGCTCTGACTCGGGTGCCAACAACATCACTCTTGTTTTGTTTTCTGCGGATAACCGCTTAGCAACATTGGCTACTTCGTCTTCTTTTGATAATGCAAATTGATAATAGCCCAAATTTTGCCATTCTTGGTTGAGTTGATTAAGTGCCAATACAGGAATGCTACTTGAATTTATTTGCGTCATTTGTTGGATAGAATTTTTATCCAGTGGTCCAATAATAAACTCCGCACCCGACTCTATCGCACCATACCAGGCATAGGAAAAAGTTTCTCCATTTGAGCCTGTATCAAAAAAATTTAAGCGTTGGTCAGTGCCAGTGTTTTGCAAGGCTGCAACCATGCCTTGTTGAATGCTTTTAGCGATATTTTTATATTTTCCACTTAAGGGCAAAAGCACAGCAACGTTCTTATAATGATTGTTTTGATTAAACAAAGCCATGGCAGGGTGTTCTTGCCACCTTGATTTCCATTCATCTATGGATTCTTGGGATTGAGATTGCGCAGCAATAGCCGCTTGAATCCAGCCTTGTTGCCGTATACTTAAATCCAAATTAAATAAAGCAGTCGATAATTCTTGGCTTGATGCCTGCATTATAGTACTGATTATTTCGTTAATGTAATCATGAGTATTGTCCAACTCTGATAATTCAATATAAGACAAAGCTGCCGACAAATAGTCGTGCTTGGCACTATTACTTTTTGCCTTAATCTTTAAATAACGTTCGCGGTATTCTCCATTGATTTCATTGAAGTGAAAATCATAACTTCCGTTTACGTAGTTAAGTTCGGCTTGAATAATTTGTTTTAAAGGGTGATTGTTTGACCTTGTTTTTGACAAATACTCTTGTGCTTGTTGGTATTGTTGTTGTTGCAAATAGCTATCGGCTGCTTGCAAAGCAAAACGATCTGCTCTGTATTCATTATACAAATTCACATAAGCGGTGGCAGCATTGGCAAAGTCACCACTGCGATAATAATTTTGTGCTTGTTGTAAACCGATATAATCTTGCCTATCTGGGCGAATTGTTTGGTTGCCACAGGCAGAAATGAGTAAAATAAAACAAATTAAATAGACAGTTCTCATTATCACTATGCATGATTCCATTAAAAAGACAGGTACATTATATATCGTTGCCACGCCAATTGGCAATTTAGATGACATTAGTGAACGCGCTTTAAAGACTTTAGCCAATGTTGACATCATTGCTTGTGAGGATACTCGCCATTCTGGACGTATGCTTGCTAGCTATGGAATCAAAAATAAATTAGTGAGCTTTCATGCCCACAATGAAAACCAAAGTGCACGTAAGTTTATCGAATTATTAAAACTGGGCAACAACATCGCCCTAATCTCAGATGCAGGCACGCCATTAATTAGTGACCCAGGCTATCCTTTAGTCAGGCAAGCCCATGAAGAAAATATTACCGTTGTTCCCATTGTAGGTGCCAGTGCGATTATTGCGTTACTCAGTTGTTGTGGCTTACCGACCAATGAATTTCAGTTTATTGGTTTTTTAGCCGCTAAAAGCACCCACCGAAAACAACAACTCGCCAGTATTAATAATTATTCAGGCACAACCGTAGTTTATGAATCCACCCACCGTATTCTCAAAAGCTTAACTGATATGCAAGAAGTCCTTGGAAACCAGCGGTTGATTGCTATCGGCAGAGAATTAACCAAAACCTTTGAAACCATTAAACTGGGCACAGTCAATGAAATAAAAACATTTGTCGAGAATGATAACAACCAACAAAAAGGCGAGTTTGTTATCGCTATTGCAACCAAAGAAATTGTTACAGCTGATACAGTTACTCCACAACAAAAAGAACTGGTGCAATTATTGAGTAAGGAATTACCTCCCAAAAAAGTGGCTAAAATTACTGCCCAATACCTCAATGGAAAGAGTAAAGACATCTATAATTACTTGCTCAATAACTAAAGGTTTTTTTCTATCAAAATTTGGGATAACTTAAAAGATTAATAAATTAGAAAGCATTGAAAAAAGAGCAACCAAACTAACGACGATTAAAATTAAGCCAAGCAATTGCATAACAAAACTACCGATGTATTTATAATCGATGGAAACATGCACAGCAGCATAGCTCCCCAGCAATACTAAAGCGAGTGTTGTAACAATAATAATTAAAGTCAAAGGTGATAACACTGCTAAACTCACCACAAGTATTAAAGCAAGTAAGCCAATTGTCATTAAGTTTTTTGAAATATACATTTTCTTCTCATTTATATTGAATGAGCCCACTTTAAGGTTAACTTTTCTCAAAACATGAGAATGAATTAAAATATTTGTTAATCTTGGCTATAAAATCACATTTTAGGCATTATTTTCTATACAATTAAACCTTTAGAGACTTCTGCTGTATTAACTTTATGAAAAAACTGTATAAAATCTTGTGGTTTTTTATAAAATTGGGTTTGTTTTTTGCACTTTTGGGCATTGCAACTCTTTATGTAACCTACAAAGTAATGGAAAAGGACTTGCCATCAGTTGAGTCTATTCGTGAATACAAATTGCAAGTGCCACTGCGCATCTATTCAAAAGACGGTAAATTAATCCGTGTTTTTGGTTCAAAAAGACGTTCACCTGCTGCCATCAAAGACGTGCCACAACACCTCATTGACGCTTATATTGCAGGTGAAGATGCCAATTTTTACAACCACTACGGCGTTGACCCAAAGGGTTTATTTCGAGCAGTTTGGGAACTGATTACTACGGGACATAAAAAAACAGGTGGCTCAACCATTACCATGCAGTTGACCCGCAATGTCTTTTTATCACTTAAACAAACCTACACCCGTAAACTCAAAGAAATATTTCTTGCCATTAAGCTGGAACAAACCATCACTAAAGACGAAATATTAGAGTTGTATTTAAATAAAAATTTCTTGGGTCATCGCTCCTATGGCATTGTTGCAGCAGCTGACATGTATTACGGCAAAAAGCTTAACGAACTAACACTAGCTGAGTGTGCCATGCTTGCTGCTCCTCCCAAAGCACCATCAACCATCAATCCCATTACTAACCCTGAGCGTGCAACCGAACGCCGCAATTATATCCTCAGGCGTATGCTAGAGTTGGGCTACATCAATCAAAAAGAACACGACCAAGCGGTGGCAGAAGTTGATGCCGCTCGAAAACATGAGCCTGCAATTGAATTAAACGCTCCGTGGATAGCGGAGATGGTTCGTGCCGAAATGCTGGAAAAATACGGTGATGGTATCTATACCGATGGTTATGTCGTGACAACAACTATCGATTCAAAATTGCAACAAACAGCGGAAGTCGCGGTTCAAAAAGGCTTGCAAGTATACGACAAACGCCATGGTTACCGTGGAGCAATCAAACATTTTGACCTTGATACCCGTAGCGAAACAAGTACGCAAGAATCAATTAACAAAGCATTAGATGCAATCAAAAGCATCCCCTCTACAGCAGGTTTACAAGCGGCGTTAGTAACATTTGTCGAAGAAGAGTCCATGATAGTTCGACTTCTTGACGGGCAAGATGCAGTCATACAATTTGAAACCTCAAAATGGGCAGCTCCCTATATCAGTAATAATAAGGTCGGCAATAAACCTAAGAGCATGAATGACATAAGCCAGTTAGGCGATGTGGTGATGGTGAAACGAGACGAATCTGGAGAATTTGTCTTGGCTCAAATTCCACGTGTGCAAGGAGCACTAATCTCATTGAACCCCAATACAGGAGGCATGAATGCCTTAATTGGTGGGTTTGCCTTTAACTTAAGTAAATTTAACCGAGTAACGCAAGCCAAAAGGCAACCTGGTTCTGGATTTAAACCCTTATTGTATTCAGCCGCCCTTGATGCTGGCTTAACTGCATCGACATTAATCAATGATGCTCCTATTGTCTTTGATGACAAAAAACTTGAAGACACGTGGCGTCCACAAAATGCCAACATGAAATTTTTAGGTCCCATACTACTGCGTGAAGGCATTGTGCATTCAAAAAACCTGGTTTCCATTCGCGTACTCGAACGCATTGGCATTGATAAGGGTCGAAACCACATGCTTAAATTTGGCTTTAATCCCGAAGACATTCCTCGTAATTTGTCTATTTCATTAGGCACACCAAACATTACACCATTAGAAATGTCTCGTGCCTTTTCTGTTTTTGCAAATGGTGGCTATCTTATCGAACCTTATTTAATCGAAAAAATCACCAATCAAAATGGAGAACTTCTTTTTCAACAGCCCAAGGTAATTTTATGCGATAACTGCCAAGAACAAAAAAAACAAGCAACAAAAGACCAAGCCACAAATGAGGAAAATCAAGAAAGCCAAGATAACAACGATGAAAAGAACACTCTCAATGCAGTTAATCCTCAAGACGAACTGGAAATTATTTACCCTCCACGTGTTATAAGTGCCGCTAACGGGTTTATTATAGAATCATTCATGAAAGACGTCGTAAAACGAGGAACTGGTTACAAAGCAATGGTCCTCAAGCGGCAGGACTTGGCAGGAAAAACGGGCACAACAAACGATCAACGCGATGCATGGTTTAATGGTTATCAACGCACTATTGTTACTCATGCCTGGGTCGGCTTTGATACCCCAGAAGAAATGGGGCGTGGAGAATATGGTGGGCGCGTTGCCTTGCCTATTTGGATTGATTTTATGCGCGTGGCACTTGCCGGTGTTCCCGAATACCAACGTCCCATACCACCAGGGGTTATTGCTGCTAAAATCAATCCAGCAACAGGGAAATTAGCCGCTCCAGGTAAAAGCAATACCAAGTTAGAGTATTTTCTTGTGGGTCATTTGCCAGAAGAAGAAAGCTCTGAAGCTCAAGCCATTGAACTGGACGCAGAAACAGAGGATGATTTATTTTAGAATATTTTGTAACAATTATTCATAATTTGGTTTTTGTGATGCAAGTCACATTTTATTGTGTCAAACAAACTACAATGGACGCAGTTGTAATGACTTTGAATAGAACCCCCATTCCCTATTAGTTCTATTTTAAAGTATGACTACCTTAAAAGGCTACTTCCACACACGGTAGCCTTTTTTCTTGTCTAAAATTGGTGTAATTTTTCCAATGACGTCATGTATTGTGAATGCCTGTGTTAAAATCGTCAAATTATTATTTTCACACCCTAAAAATGCAAAAACAAGCCAAAAACAAACTTACTCTTATCGCTTTAGCTTTTCTTTTTATTACTCCTGTTATTGTTGCAATAATAATGAACTCAAAGCTAATTGATTATTCACCAGAATCTTTTAAAAATTACGGCAACTTTATCAGACCCCCGATAAAAATAACCATTAAAGATAGCTTAAAACCTTTTGAAGATTATTGGACCATTATTTATGCACACACCGGGGATTGCGATGAGGACTGCATGAGGATGCTAGATACACTTTATAGAATTCGATTAACCAAAGGACATAAAATGAAACAAGTTAAACTGCTTGTTCTTCACCCCGACAAAGACAAACTCACTATTCCTTCTCAATACACTTCAATTGAACAACAATCTTATTCAGCAACTGAAGATTTAAGTTCGATTTTATCGACACTCTCTTCACAATCTTTAGGTGATGGAAACGGCTTGTATCTGCTAGCTCCTGAGGGGTTTTTAATGATGTCTTATCCAAAAGATTTTGAACCACGAGACGTGATTAAAGATTTAGGTTTGTTATTACGTGCTCGAAAAAATAACGGTTAATGGTATTTTATTCTGCTATCAAGTAAAATAAAAAAAATTTAAAAATTAAAATTAAACCCCTATGAAAAATTATTCGAAATTGGCATGGTTTGGTGTTTTATTTACCTTATGCGTTATTGTTCTTGGTGCCTATGTACGCTTATCCGATGCCGGCCTTGGTTGCCCTGATTGGCCTGGTTGCTATGGCCAAATTGCTGTTCCAACCCATGTTGATGATGTTGCCCAAGCCAATCAAGCTTTTCCAGAGCGTGCGGTAGAAGCACATAAAGCTTGGAAGGAAATGGTGCACCGTTATTTTGCAGCTACCTTGGGGCTTATTGTATTAGCACTATTTATCTGGGCATTTAAAAAACGCGATGAAATGCCAATAACCTTACCCTTGATGTTAAGTGTTGTTATTTTATTCCAGGCCGCTCTTGGCATGTGGACAGTAACACT
>JALSIL010000589.1 GCA_026990095.1 Lysobacterales bacterium | reverse complement strand
ACTGTTATCAAGGTGAAACTGAATTTCGTCTTCTTTAAGTAGCACACTCAGAGGCACGACCACGCCACCCATCTTCAAAATACCATAATATACTATCGGGAAGTAAGGAATATTTAAACAACTCAAGGCAATTTTATCACCTTTTTTTAGTCCTTGTTTAACCAAGCCATTGGCAACTTGATTAGCCGCCGCATTAACCTGAGAAAAAGTTAATGTTGTCTCGCCATAAGTAAAGGCGGGTTTATTGGCGTATTTACTTGCACTGTCATCTAGAAAAGTTGTTACATTTAGCATTTATAGTCCCCACTATTTAATTCATTTATAAACAGCTAATAATTCTAACACAAAACAGTTATGATGTTTTATCAAAATTAGGCATTTCTTTAATGTAGATGTCTTGTTTACTGTATGGAATTTCGATATTGTTTTCATTGAACTTTTTATACACAGTCATCAACAAACTGTGCGTCACTCGTCCTTTTAGAACAGGTTCGTCAATCCAAACAAGCAGTTCAAAATCAATACTTGAGGCCCCAAATAAGCGCATACGCACCCGAGGGGTAGGATTTTTACAGACATTATCGGCACTGTTGCCAATTTCTTCAAGCACCTTAACCACTAAGTCCAAATCCGTTCCATAAGCGACACCAACTTTTATTCTTAAACGAAATTTTTCCCAACGACCGCCGCTTTGATTTTTAATTTTGGCATTGCCAATAACGGCATTGGGTACGGTAATTTCGACATCATCGCGAGTGAGTATTCTGGTTGAGCGAATACCAACATTAGTCACCATGCCCCGCTCTCCTGAACTCAAAACGACAAAATCACCGACTTTATAAGGCGTATCTGCAATAATAAAAAAGCCCGAAAATAAATTCGACAAGGTGTCTTTTGCCGCAAAACCAACTGCAATACCAATGACACCAGCAGATGCAAGCCATGCGGTTGGGTTGATTCCCCAAATCAGCAGTATGAAATAAGAACCCGCGGCAACCAGAGTAATTTTCCCAATGAGATCAAACAAAGGAACGGTCTTGCGTTGTATCATTTTAAACTTGTTGCGTAAATCGCTTAACACTTGTAGCAATAAATGCAAAATTTTAAATCCTCGCGTCATCCATAAAAGGACAATTAGAGTTAGAATGATGCGCACTAAATTATTCTTTAATCCTTCACTAACATTCAGTGTTTTGGTTGCAAGAATTAAGAATAAATAAAACACCGTTAGAAAAATAGGGCGGCGCATTAATTCAATGAGTTTGTCGTCAACTAAAGTGCGTGTTCTTTTAGTCACTTGGGTGGCACTGCGCATGATAATAAACTGAATGATTTTGCCGACAATATAGCCAACGCAGGCAATAATGATAAATTTTAAAAAGGGAATGCTTTGCAGTTGTTGCCAATAAGGCTGCCATGCTTGTGGTAAATAGTCGGCAAAATCTTTGATAAAATGAGTCACTTCAACAGCAGGTGAAGGTGGCGAGGTATCTGTGGCAATGTGTTTGATAATTGTATTCATGGATAAATTATACCTATTTGCTTATTTAAATGTCATAAAAATTTTGCACAACACGTATAAAGTAATTAACCCTAACTTTATTTTGATTATGTGAAACTATACAATTTAAGACATTACCATGACCGATTACTGAGTGGAAACCCCAATGGCAAAACTTTGTTTTATCAATCGTGGTTGAATATTGACCCAAATAATCCACAAGCGTGGATTAATCACGAGTCGCTCATGGTTGGTGCATGGGAATGTATTGCAGAAAAAGTTAACCCGAATATTTCATAGGATAAGCTAAAAATAAGGCATTTATCTTTAAATAACAACACCTTATCTCAACATTGTTACGGTTATACTTTGTACAAATGGCTTTAAAGAAAAACTAGCTTCATATCTTGCATAAATATCACTAAAACCTATGAATAACTAGGTATATAGTGATATTTATGCAACCTATTTCGCTATTTTCCCTTTAAACTCCATTCTCCTATGAAATATTCGGGTTAATCTTACCTTGGAGGCAGATTCTTTGCCCAAGTCTGCTTCGGTCATTCCTGCTGGATTGGCATTAACTGAATTATTAACACGTATTTTAAATGATAAAGTTGCAGGGTTTAACGGCATAGATTTACAAAAAATTGACTTATTGTTTGATGATAATGTTCACCTCAATACAGAGGGGATATTTTATATGGCAGCAGTCAGTTATGTTTCACTCTATGGAAATTCACCAACAGGTGTTTCAATCCCGGTGGGAATCAATCCCGCCACAGGAGCTGATTTACTGCAAGTGGCTTGGGAAGTGGTCAATAATTATTATAACCCGTTTAATTGGCCCGATGCAGGTTTGATTGTTTGGCCAGATCCGTGATGAGTTAAAAAATCTGCATAAGCCTGTTTTATGTTGATTGTTTTTTTGCCTTTTGACCCGTATATTTTTTCGTAAAAATTTATGGCAGTTGCATAATAAGATTTTGCTTGTTCAATATTTTCATTGTTTGAATGCGTTTCAGCTAAAGCTTCGAGTAGTCGTGGGTAGTTTGGATTGTTTTTAGCAATAAATTTTTCATTCTGTATTACTTTATAAGTTTCTATTGCTTTACCAAACTTCTTTTGCTTTGCATAGATTGTTGCTAGGGTAAAATAGGCGCCAGTGGTTAGAGGGTTTTTTGTGCCTAAAAACTTGATTGAATTATCTAAGGCTTCTTGTGTTAAAGACAGTGCCTCCTGCAATTTATTTAGTTGAACCAATGCTTTAGCTAAGGTTTGTTGACTGTAAATTGTAGCGTTATGAGTTTTTCCGAGTTTTTTGACTTGAATGTTATAAACTTCTCTAGCAATCTTTTCTGCTTCAGTGTTTCTCTTGGATGCCACAAGAAGTGCTGCTAGGTTAGTTTTTATTTCTAAGGTATCTGCATACTCTTTGCTTTGTTTGTTCTCAAAAATATTAACGGCTTTGTACATATATTCAATGGCTTTTGGATAATTCCCCTTTTGATGATATATCACTGCAATAGAGTTTAAAGCGGTTGCCGTATCAATACTGTGTTTACCAAAAACTTTGGTATTAATTGCTAAGGCTTCTTGTGCTTGTTTTAATGCTAATTCTATATTCCCTTGATAACGTGATACACCAGAATATTGTATAAGTGACTTAGCAAGTTCTGGATGAAAATCCCCCAATATATTTCGTTGTTGCTTGATTAAAATTTTCCAGCCTTGCTCTGCTTTTTTTAGTTCTCCAATATCTGTGTAAAGAGTATTTAAATCACTCCTTATTCTCATTCCTAGCGAAGTATATTTATCTAAATCTGGTTCCTTCAAAAGCCTTTCGAGTAATGCAATGCCTTGTTTTGGTTTTGATTGTAAATAAAGAAACTCAGCCATTAACCTTTGTGATAAGAGTTCTTCTTTTTTGTTTTGTGTAGCAACATTTAATGCAATAGCCTTATCGAGGCTTTCTATTGCTTGGGCAAATTTCGATTCTTTGGCTTTTGTTTTTGCGAGGATACGAAAGAGCATGGCTTTATCACCTTTAGATTCAATCAACTCAATATTTGTATTATTTAAAATTTTATTTAATTCATGCCAATTGTTACTATTTATTAGATTTAGAGCTAAATAAGCTAAAGATTTAGAGTCATCAGGTAAGATTGTTAAGGATTGTTCTAAAAACTTTATGGCCTTTTTTTGTTTGCCTATTCTTCCAAACGCAATGCCAATTGTTTGTAATAGTTCAAATTTAAATGCACTGTCAAAATTAACGTGATCAACTTTTTGAGCGGTAAAATTCAATATGTCTTCTGCTGTAACAACATTGCCTTTTGCATAGTCTGGGTTTGTTTGGGAAAAAGCATCAAGCATAAATTGTTTCATCATTTGTGCTTTAGTGTTTTCGGTAAGTATTTGTTGGTATTGTTTATAGCCAAAGATTGAGCCAATAACCATAAACACAATAAATGAAACTAGAGTGGCAAATAAAGCTGAGCGTCTTTTGGCAAATTTTTGAATGCGATAAATGAATGACTGAGCTGTCGCATTAACAGGGTTACTCGTTAAATAATTATTTAGATCATCGGCAAAAGATTGCATAGATGAATAACGTTTGTCAGGTTCTTGTTCTAATGCCTTGTTGAGGATATTTTTTAAGTCTTTATCAATTTTCAAGCGTTTGAACAAAGCATCTATGTGATGTTCATCATTTGCACAAGATTTAATCAATCTATCTTTTGGAAGTGGGATTTCTTTTGTTAATAAATCCAGCGCCACCACCGCTAAGGAAAATATATCGGTTTTGATGCTTATGGTTTTTGAATTGATTTGTTCAGGAGCCGCATAACTGGGGGTCAATGCCATGATGGTAGTTTTATTGCCCGACAAATCATTGTTTATTAATTTAGCAATGCCAAAATCAACTATCTTTAATTCCCCATTTTGGTTGATGAGAATGTTGTCGGGTTTTAAATCGCGGTGAATAATTAAATTGGCATGGGAATAGGCTAAGGCGTGTGCACATTGAGCGATATATTTTATCTTTTGCTTTGTATTGAGGTTGTTGTTTTCGCAATAGCTATCTAAAGATTGTGCTCCCTCGATTAATTCCATCACCAAATAAGTCACGTTGTCATCGCTTTGACCACTGTGAAGCATTTTAACAATATTAGGGTGCGATAAACCTGCGAGTATTTTTTGCTCATTTAAAAAATGATTCAGCAGTTCATTGCTGTTATCTTTGGGAGCAAAGACTTTAATGGCAACTTGAGTTTGGGTTTGGGTATTAATTCTCTTGGCTTTGAAGACTTGCGACATGCCACCATGCCCAATTTCTTCTAACAGCTCGTATTCATCGAGTTGTTGCCCAACACAAAAGTTTTGGGTGTTGTTAATGCCCAAATTAAAACTTTGGGAAATATTGTCCTTGTAGTATTGCGAAGCTTGCGAGCCAGCGTTAATAAGCGTGATGATTGCCTCACGTACTTCTTGGGTTATGTTTTCGATACCATAAACATGTGCCAGTGCTTGTTGTGGTGACAGCTCAGAAATTTCGGCGTAGACTTCACTGGCTTTTTTCCACACTTCTGTTTTGTTACTCACTGTTAATTCCCCATGACTTCTCTGTGATTATATACAATAAATAGAAAAAATTATGAGAACTAAGTCTAAATCTAGTGAGAATCTTGTTGTTTCTCTTTAGATAATGCCATTATTAGCGTTGTTGCTTGGCTCCAAATACGCATGACTTGCCTTTCTGACTTGTTGATAATGTCGCTTATTTCTTTAAAAGTGAGATTAAAGAGCAGTTTGTATTCTAATAATTGGCAATATTCAGGGTTGATTCGTTCAACTTTTTTGAGCAATTGGTCAATCTCTAAAAAATCAAAGTTAATATCATTTTGTCCAACAACAAGGTTTAAACTGCTTTGAGTGGTGATGTGTTTTCTCTTGATACTCGATTTTGAACGCAGAATATCAATCAATAATTGCCGCATACTTTTGGCAAGGTAATTTAAAAAATGTTTTTTGTTGCTTAAATCAATATTATTTTGTTTTGCCAATTTTATATAACACTCGTTTGCCATAACAGTTGGTGTAATGGTTTCGCTGGTATTTAATCTATTAATTTGATGCATGGCAATATTTTTTATCTCTGCGTAGAGCTGAGTGTAAATATCGTCAATCAAATGCTTATCGCCTTCTTTGACTTTGGCCAATAAAATGGTTATGTTCTGTTTTTCCTTCATGTGACTATCATAGGCTTTTTTTTGGTTCTGCCAATGGTAAATAACAAATTATTGATAAAATACCAATAACATAAGTTATTTGTCGCAACATCTCAATTGTTGAATCTAAGCAATATATTTATTCTTATAATGTCATAAATAAATCGAATACTCCGTATTAATAATTAAGCACATAAAACTTTATGTGAATTTTATTATTATAGGAGTTTATTATGAAAAAAATATTATTATGTTTAATCGCAAGTATGGGATTGGCATCAGCCGATGATGGCGTTTTTACAATCAATGATGTTTGCGATGGGTTTGGTTGCTTTCCTGGCGATGCACCAGGTTTCCCAGTGACCATAACGCAACCTGGGAGTTATCAATTAACATCAAATATCATCTCTAGCTCAACGACTATCAATGTAATTGAAATTAGTGCCGATAATGTTACTCTTGACTTAAATGGTTTTTCAATTATTGGTCCAAGAACTTGTACTGGAGATAATGCCACATTGGTTTGTACCAACAGCGGCATGACAGCACATGGTATTACCGCAAGTGCTAGGAAAAACATAGTGGTAAAAAATGGCACCGTGCAAGGATTTGATACAGGAGTTTCATTAACTAGTGCTAGCCAACGCGGAAATACTGTTCACCATATTAACTCTAGTCAAAATGAATTTGGCATCACGGTCATCAATGGTATGATTAGTGATTCAGTTGCCAATAGAAATCTCAATACAGGGTTTAATAACGGTTTGTTTGGGCACCTCTTTATAAAAGATAGTTTTGCATACGGAAATGCCCAATTTAGTGCTATTGCAGTTACCTGTAGTAATGTTTATTTTGCATTTAATGCAGCAGATAACTGTGCAAGATACACCAATGAGAGCAGTTGTGGTAATGGAGTAGCTTGCCCATAAAGGAGAGTTATTATGAAAAATTTTTATAACAAAACCATTTGGGCTATTGCTTTGGTGTTGGGTCTGTATGGAACAAGCTTGACAGCAGCAGTTGCCCCATATATTCAACGAGCTGAATACAGTGCTGACATAGCTTACTCTAATAGTGCGCCTGTGGCAGTGCCTATTAACTATGTTATTCGTGATAATACTATTGATATCCCGAGTTCGACATCTACACCAGCTCTCGTTAGAGATATTCGAGGTGCGATTATTGATGGATATCACGTAGGTGCTGGAGGGTATTATTCATTTGATGTTGATACTAGGGTTAATGGGTTTAGTGTGCTTAAAGGCGACGTGATTAGATGCACTGATTTCAGTTGTGCAACATTTGAATATTTTTTTGATTCTCAGGCACTAAATCTGCAACACATTAATATTAATGCTTTCAGTTTAGACCCTGCTAATGGCGATTTGATCTTTTCTATAGACAGTGCCGCTGTTATTGCAGGAAGCTCTTACTTGACCTCAGATTTAATCAGATATGACGGCACAGAATTTTCTTTGGAATATGATTCAACTAGTGAAGCCAATATTGCCAGATATAGAAATATAGATGCCCTTAACTACGCGGATAATGGTAAGTATTTGGTTAGCTTTGCAACCGATGGAGTGCTTAATGATATTTACGAATACGATATTGCTTCTACCATCTGGTCTATTGCCTATACGCCAACGACATTAGGGGACAGTTACAATCCGCTGAATATAAATTCGTTAATGATATTTACCCAGCCAGTACCTGAATTGCTGTTTAGTGACGGGTTTGAGGATTAAGTGGCTTAAAAATTGATTGGGGAAAAACTAGGGGTGAATTAATTTCACCCTTTTTTTATGTCT
>JALSIL010000588.1 GCA_026990095.1 Lysobacterales bacterium | reverse complement strand
TGGAAATTTACGCTCTTTTAAAATGGACAGCATCACTTCTCCAACAGCTCCTGTTGCACCAACCACTGCAACATTATATTTCTTTGTCATTGTATTATTTCTCTTTATTGTAATTTCCGCATAATGCATTATTTCTTAAGACATGATCCATAAGTACTAATGCCAACATGGATTCAACAATTGGAACAGCCCGAATACCCACACAAGGATCATGTCGCCCTTTTGTCACAACGGTAACATTATTCCCATATTTATCAACAGATTGGGCTGGAACTCTCAAAGATGAAGTCGGTTTAAAAGCCACTTGTGCCAACACATCTTGTCCAGAACTGATTCCGCCTAATATACCGCCAGCATGATTGGATTGAAAAACCCCATCAATGATTTCATCTCGATGCAGCGACCCTAATTGCTCAACGCTTTCAAAACCAGCACCAATTTCAACACCCTTTGATGCATTAATGCTCATCATGGCGGCAGCAATATCGGCATCAAGCTTGCCGTATACAGGTTCACCAAGCCCTACAGGAACTTGAGTGGCTTGTACTGCTATAGTAGCACCTACCGAGTCACCTGTCTTGCGTAGTTTATCCATATAGGTTTCTAATTCTGTGACTTGGGTATCATTCGCACAAAAAAATGGATTAGAGTCGCACCGTGACAAATCTTCCTTTTTCACTTTTATTGTCCCCAGTTGCGAAAGCCAAGCCTTAATCTCTATATCAAAATGCAATTTCAGCCATTTTTTAGCTAAGGCTCCTGCCGCAACTCGCATTGTGGTTTCACGCGCAGAGGAACGCCCTCCTCCTCGATAATCTCGGATTCCAAATTTGTGCCAATAAGTATAATCTGCGTGTCCTGGTCGGAATTGGTCCTTGATATTGCTGTAATCTTTTGAACGGGCATCGGTATTCTCAATTAACAAAGCTATGGGCATTCCCGTGGTCACCCCTTCAAAGACACCCGAAACGATTTTGACATCATCCTTTTCTTTTCTTTGAGACGTGTGGCGAGATTTGCCCGTTGCTCGACGACGAAGTTCGACTTTGATTTCTTCTTCACAGATTTCCATTCCCGCAG
Source organism: Lysobacterales bacterium (assembly GCA_026990095.1). Lineage (GTDB taxonomy): Bacteria > Pseudomonadota > Gammaproteobacteria > Xanthomonadales > Marinicellaceae > NORP309. The sequence continues at coordinate 6,510 of JALSIL010000588.1, read as the reverse complement.
GAAAACCATCAATGACACAACCAATTGTTGACCCATGACTCTCACCAAAAGTTGTTACGGTTAATAATTTACCGAATGAATTGAATGACATTTTATGTTAATCACTAAAAATTACTAAGGTTTGGATTGTAACAATATTTTTTAGGTAACACCTAAAGACTTTTTAAGGAAAAATGAGTTTATTGTTATTTTAGAACTTTTTTGCCGTCCCACTTTTGTTTTGCCCACGCCTTTGTTTCCCATGACCACAAGCCAGTAAAGGCAGTGCGCTCATTATTAAGTTGGAATTTCAACAAACCATACCTATCTTTATTGGTAAACAAACCAAAAATTGTGTTGTTCTCTTGATTGTATACGGCATACAATTTTCCTTTAGAATCATACCTCCCTTCGATAAAAGCCCCTTCTTGGGTTAGTTCCAATTCACCAAAATTTGTTTTCCACGTTCCTTCTATATTTCTATACCTGTCAATTCCTTTAAACTTAACTTCCTCTTGAATGACCGCTTTAGTCCCATTCCACTTTAGTTCTTTATCAATATTATCAAAACGCCATTTTCCCTTAAAGTTAGAACCCAATTCATTATGAGAAAATATAAATGAACCTCCTTTTTTTAATTTTGAATCAAAGAATAAACCATGCAAGTCATTACCAATAGCCACTCCAACAATAAACCCACTTTTGGCATAATTACCAAATACTAATGCTGTCTCTTTGAAGCCAGTTTCTTTTTCAATTAAATCCATTTTCCCAAAAGAACTTGCCCATTGTCCTTTCCATGGTGTGGAATAGGATGTGTGCAAATACAATAGAGCCATCAATACGACCAAATACTTCTTCATGAACTTTTCCATATTAGTGTTTGGGTCAATATACTACCATGATTAATAGTAAAGATTTAATAAATTTCTAAAATCTAGCCTTTTGATAAGAATTTTTTAAATTTAACTGAATAACTAATCAACTGCTCTTTACTCAACACACAAACACCGTGCCCACCATTTTCAAAATCAATCCATTCAAAATCTACAGCAGGAAATGCATCTTCTAACAATTCATCGGTATAGCCAACTTCTAAAAACAACAAGCCGTTTTCGTTTAAATACTCTGGAGCATCAAGCATTATTTTGACTGGTATTTGCAAACCCTCTTGTGGCGTGGTTAATCCAAGTTTGGGTTCCTTTTTATATTCTTGAGGCAATTGACTGTATTCGTTTTCACTGACATAGGGAGGATTGGTGACGATTAAATCATAAGGGCCAGTAAGTTCTGCAAATAAATCCGATTGCACAGCGCTAACTTGTTGATTTAAGCCATGCAACTTAATATTTGTTTTGGCTAAGGATAAAGCGTCTTTAGACAGGTCACTTATATCAACGTGAATATGCGGGTTGTATTTTGCCAATGCAATACCAATACAACCGCTGCCGGTACACAAATCCAGTGCATTGTTTATCGTATTAAGGTTTAGCCACGGCTGAAAATCATTGCCAATTAATTCTGCTATAGGAGATCGGGGCACCAATGCCCGTTCATCTGATTTAAAAGTCAAGCCTGCAAATTGCACTTCGCCAACAATATAAGCCATTGGTTTTAAGGTGTTAAGGCGTTGAGAAACAATTTTTTCAGCCTTTTTTATAGTTTGCATATCGACTTTGATTTGACCAGAACAAAGAATTTCGTCCACTGTTTGCTTAAGAACATACATCATAACCATCATCGCTTCATCCTGGGCATCAATCACACCATGACCGAAAAACAAGCCAGAATCGGCAAGGTTTTCAAAAAGTTGAGTAAATAATTGTTCCTTAGTCATCATTAATTTTTCACAAAGACATGCATCTGTTATTAAAAAAACGTACAATGCCTCTTGTTTTAACTCTTGTCAAACAATTTAATGAGTAACCTAAAAAATACAATCATCATCGTGATACTGTTAATCGCAGCCATGGCTGGTTTCATGACTTCCAAAACTTTTTTCCAACAACAAAACAATCAAGACTTTCAGTCGTTGTTACTCTTTCCTGAAGAAAAATCCTTTTCAGGTTTTACCTTGACGGATAAAAACCACAAAAGCATCACTCAAGAAAGCTTTAAAAACAAGTGGACCTTATTGTTCTTTGGCTTCACCAACTGCCCTGATGTATGCCCAACCACTTTATCGGAACTGCAAAAGGTGTTTAAAATATTCCAACACAATGCCGTCAAAGCCCTGCCCGAGGTTCTCTTTATTTCGGTTGATCCAGAGCGAGACACCCCTGAGTCATTAAAAGAATACATTGCTTTTTTTAATAAAAACTTTAACGCAGCAACCGCAGACAAAGCCAATATACTATCACTGGCATCGCAAATTGGTGTTGCTTACCACATCCAAGACCACAAACAAGGCGATTTAAATTACAGTGTTGATCATACCGCAGCTATTTTTCTTATCAACCCAAATGGTAACTTATACGGAATCTTTCGTTCGCCACATGACGCTGATAAAATGGCAGTTGATTTAATCAATCTAATCAATTCAAGCAAATGAAAACTAAAATTTACACCTTTATACAATACATTTTACCGCACAAACTCCTATCGCGTTTAGTTAACTATTTGATGCGAGTCAAAGTTAAGTGGTTAAAAAACTTCATTATTAAACGCATTGCTAAGAGCTATAAGGTAAATATGGATGAAGCCTACTCCAGCAATTTGGACGATTACCCTGACTTCAATTCTTTTTTCACTCGTCAACTAAAACCTGGTGTAAGACCCTTAGATAATGCCACCGATGCTATTATTTCTCCCGTTGATGGAGCCGTTAGCCAATGTGGAGACATCAACCAAGGCAGGATATTTCAAGCCAAAGGCTTTGATTTTAGTGTTGAAGAGTTGCTCGCCTGCGACAAAAAGACTGCCGATTATTACCAAGATGGTAAATTTGCCACCATCTACTTATCTCCCAAAGATTACCACCGAATGCATGCTCCTGTTGATTGCACGGTGACGAAAACAGTTCACGTTCCAGGTCGATTATTTAGTGTAGCTAAATGGACTGCAGAAAACATTCCTCGACTCTTTGCTCGCAACGAACGCTTGGTGTGCTACATGGATACCGAATTTGGGCAAGTGGCGTATATTCTTGTTGGGGCGATAATGGTCTCAAGCATGGAAACTGTTTTTAATGGCTTAGTCACTCCACCTTATGCCAAACAAGTGACCGATGTGCCTCTTATTGGCAATACAAAATTGAAAAAAGGCGATGAAGTTGGTCGATTTAATATGGGTTCAACAGTCATTTTACTCTTCCCCCCTGGCAGCACCGCTCTTGAAAACAATTTAGTTGGAAATAAAGTGGTTAAACTGGGTGAAAAAATTGCAACTATTTTGCAGTAAATACCGCTTTTGTGTTGTCCTATAGCTTACAAACAAAAATTATCAAATTTATGAAGTATTTAATCTTAATAATTATTATTGCATTTAATGCCAATGCTCAAATAACCTTTTCGCAAAATCCCCATGATTTTTCCACCAAAGGTTTGGACGAACTTGAAGTTCCAAAATTAACTGACTTTGAGCAAGCCGCACAATGGGCTGATTTAGTTGCTATTGTTCAAGTGGATGATATTGAATACAAAAAGGTTCGAAACCTCAATGCTCACGGGTATGCATATTTGAAGATCCGTGTCGCTTATAAAGGTGCAATACATAACGAATCCATTGCGGTTGTAGCCAAAGGTTTTGATGATAACACCTGTTATTACCCTGATCGCAGTAACGAAGGCGAACGCTTTCTTGCTTTTTTAAAGAAAGCACCAGATGAAAAAAGTAACGTATATTATGGATTTAAACCCTATTGCCAGTTACAAGTGCTCTTATCCGAAACAGGACAATATGTTCTTCGCACACCACTAGATGATAATGTTTTTACTCTTGATAAAAAACTCATTGAACCACAAACATTCAATGACCCTCACGCTCAATTTGACACCACTTTGTGGACGAGCACTAAGCGCGAAGAATACGCCAACAAATACCAATGTAAAATTATCGAAAGCGAAGACACTCTTCAACGTTATTATCACCTGCGTTACACACAAGGTGTTCCCATTTATAAAATAAGACCCTTATTAAAGATTAAACACGTGCCTCGAATCACATCCAAACAAAAATAATCTTTTGGGTTAATTATTTTCAAAGTAAATTACTAGCCAAAGAGATACTGGTGCAACCAATGAAAGCATGGCAAATATATAAGATAAGCGCAATAACCTATATTTGCGTTTCAAAATCACCCCAATCTGATACAAATCTTTAAGCATAAATTCACGGGCTTTCTCATTATCATTTATGGCATTTAACATAAAATCCACGTATTGCTTTTCAGAGTGATTGGTGAAAAAGCCAAAAAACAAAGGGTTAGGCATCTGCTCAATTTTATGCTTATCTTGCCCTTTAATGTTTCGCGGCACCAACACAAAAACAGTCAAAACTAATGGCAGTATACCCAAAACCACAAAACTTGCCAAAGGAACCATCACTTGGTCACTGTACTCAGCCAAGGTTAACAAGCGTGAAAACACCATGGTGTACATCAATATCAAAGCACCAATTAAAATATTGGCTTTTTGATCAGCCATTAAATTAAGTTGTGTTTGGTTTTGATGCGCGGTTCTTAATGTTTGAATGATATCTTGATTATTAGTGCTCATAAAAATTTTCTTATCCAAAATATATGTTTCACAAAGTATAACATTACTTTGTAGAGTCACTCTACCTAAAAATAGAGTTTTTTATTTCTCCTCATCTGAAAATCCATTACAATGGTAAAAATGAAGCAAATAAACACGAAAAACCTGACTCTTTTTTTATTTTGGCAATACCTTGTCACGACATATATCTTGATGCTTTTATACACGGGTGGAAATCGTTACGCACCAGAGTTAACGCACTTTGTTGTGGATCAAAATTATTTGAGTGACTTAGGTCGCACCATTGATTTTGCCGGCAACGCAAACCCGTATTGGATTTTTTATACCATAAGCTTATCCTTAGTTGGACTAGGTATTTTTCTCTTCTTTCTACAACTCACCAAACCATTGATAAATAAGCTTAAGTATCTGGTGATTAGCCTCAGCCTTATTTCATCAATAAGTTATATCGGCATTGCACTTTATCCAGTTAACGTGGATATTGCTACGCATATAAAATTTGGAAGAATGGCGTTTTTTAGTTTCTTTTTTACCAGCGTTTTATTTCATGCACTTGTTGATAAAAAGAAATACCACAAAGCCAATAAATTACTTTTTGCATTAAACGCATTGCTTTTTGGGTATTTATTGCTCATGCTTTTTGGACCTTCATCCTCACAAGGTATTTGGGCATTGCAATTAAAGACAATCGCACAAAAGGTGATGGTTTATAGTCAAATATTTTTGTGTCTATTAATTTTTAAAAACATCAATTCGAAATAACCAACCGAATCAGTTCTGAACCAAAGCCACGTTGATACAAGTAGTTTTGGCGTTTGGCTTTGTCTTTAAAGTCTTCTATTTTTTTACCCTTAAATTTTTTTTCGTATACGCGTTGAACGACTTCTTCAAAATCCAATTCTTCTTGATTCATGGCTTTATCTGCCATGCTTGATGAAATGCCTTTGAACTTGAGCTCTTGAGTTATTTTATTGGGTCCAAATCCTTTGCGTGCTCGGCTACGCCAATAGATTTCGGCAAAGCGTTCGTCATTGAGGTAATTGCTATCAAGGCATTCTTTAATAACAACCTCAATACTTTCTTGTTGGTATTCCTTTCTTGTTAACTTGTCGTGCAATTCTTTAACCGAATGTTCTCGCATACACAAAGAAGCCAGAGCAGAAGCCCTGGCTTTTTCAAGATCAGTTCGTTTGGTAAAGCCTAACTTACTCAACTTCTTCTTTTTGCTCGTTCAAATGCGGCATTAAAATTTCACGCAACTTAGTTTCAATTTCCTGCGCTGTCTCAGGGTTTTCGTGCATGTACATTTTGGCATTTTCTTTGCCTTGTCCTATGCGAGTATCACCATAAGAATACCACGAACCTGATTTATTGATTAAGTTGTGTGCGACACCTAAATCAATGATTTCACCCAAACGTGAAATGCCTTTGCCGTAAATAATTTCAAATTGCACTTGTTTAAAAGGCGGTGCCATTTTGTTTTTAACCACTTTGACGCGGGTTTCGTTACCTAAAATTTCATCGCCCTTTTTAATCGCGCCAATGCGGCGAATATCCAATCGAACTGAAGCATAAAACTTCAATGCATTACCACCAGTAGTCGTTTCTGGCGAACCAAACATCACACCAATTTTCATGCGGATTTGGTTAATAAAGATAACCATGCAGTTGGTGCGTTTAATATTGCCTGTTAATTTACGCAAGGCTTGCGACATTAAGCGTGCCTGCAAACCCATGTGTGAATCCCCCATATCGCCTTCAATCTCAGCCTTTGGCGTTAATGCTGCCACCGAATCAATAACAACCAAGTCAACGG
>JALSIL010000587.1 GCA_026990095.1 Lysobacterales bacterium | reverse complement strand
TATTAGGGAATAAATCTTTAAAGCCAATAATGTGGTCAATCTTAGCCCCACGCCAAGCGTAAATGGATTGGTCATCATCGCCCACCACCATTATTTTGTTTTTTGTGCCTGCCAAAAGCCGAATAAAAGCCGATTGAATATCGTTGGTGTCTTGAAACTCATCGACTAAAATCGCTCCAAAACGCCCTTGGTAATGTTCTAGCAATGGCGGATTATTCAACAACAGCTGATGCGTACACAACAACATTTCGGCAAAATCCACCAAACCACCACGGTTGCAATGGTCATCGTAATGTTGGTAAATATTGATTAAAGTTGAGGAGTTATCATCGCCAAAATCATCAATCTCACCAGCTCGAATGCCTTCATTCTTTTTACCGTTGATAAAACCCTGAACCATACGCGGCTGCCATTGTTTTTCATCCAATTCCAAATCCGAAATAACCCGGCGAATCAAGCGGTATTGGTCTTCGGAATCCAGTATCTGAAAGTTTTTCGGTAACCCTGCCTCTTTGTGGTGCATGGTTAATAAACGCAAAGCAATCGAATGAAATGTACCAATCCACATGCCACGAGCCGGCGTTTCCAATAACTCTGCCACCCGATTACGCATTTCGGCAGCCGCCTTATTGGTAAAAGTCACCGCCAAAATCGCATAAGGCGAAACCCCTTCGGCTGCCAACAACCACGCAATGCGGTAAACCAATACCCGCGTCTTGCCACTGCCCGCACCTGCTAGCACTAAGGAATGTTGTGCATCGGTAGTCACCGCTGCAGTTTGCGCTTCGTTGAGATTGATTAAAAGTTTGTGTGTGCTTAGCATTGAGTAATTATGAATGGTTAATGATGGATTATAAATGAAAAGACTTAAACTTTGATTAATTATTCAAAATCTTTTTGTTTGCTAAGGCGGTTTTCCCGATTCTTGCAATTTTGGTTAATATATGTACAATGTACGTATGAAAGAATTAAAATTTGAATGGGATGTCAATAAAGATAAAACCAATACCAAAAAGCATGGCATCACTTTTGATGAAGCACGGACAGTGTTTTTTTGATGAACATGCTATTGATTTTTATGACCCAGAACATTCTGATGTTGAAGACAGGTTTATTTTATTGGGAAACAGTTTCAAATTAAATACCGTTGTTGTATGCCATTGCTTTCGGGAAAATGAAACAAAAGTACGAATCATCTCAGCAAGAAAAGCAAACAAACAAGAACAAAAAGCTTATTGGAAGTATCTATTATGAAAGACAATTATGATTTTGAAAACATGAAAGGGCGTAAAAACCCTTATACAAAATACTTAAAACAACCCGTCACAATGCGTTTAGACTGCGATTCAGTCGAATACTTTAAGTCACTCGCCAAAGAAACAGGTGTTCCCTATCAAACATTAATCAATCTGTATTTACGTGATTGCACAATGAATCACCGTAAATTACGAATGGAATGGGCTTCTTGATTTAAAAATTCATCAAAGCTGCTTTTTAATGAAGTTGCATTTGTTAATTATTTATCTATTAAATGAGGCTGGTAACCATCGGGCAACTTAAAGGAGAGAGTTTGAGATACTCTTATTTGAATAGCTTTTTGTTTTTTTATTGCGGGGGCAAATTTGTATTTTAAAATGGCTCTTAATGCCTCTCTATCAAACAATTTTTCAGGGTTTGAGGCAATAACAACAGGGTTTGTTACTGTACCAGTTGTGGTTATGGTAAATTCTAGAGTTACCTCTCCTTCTATGCCTTGTTCTGCAGCAGCTCTTGGATAATTAGGAGCAACTGTAACAATAGCAATTGGACCTCTGTCTTTAATCTTTTTTTTGGCAAATAAAGGATTTGAGCTAAATAGAATAGTAAATATTAGGATGATTTTTAATAGAGAGCGCATGCCTTAGTCATTGTGTAAAAAATTCATTATACATTTGACCGGTGATAATTGAAAATTAAATTAGAAGCTTGTTGGTGTATTGAATAAAGCACTATTTAACATTTTATCCTATTTTTACTCACCATCCTTGTTTTGCTAAACTCTATTAAATGCTAAACTATCATTTTTCGTTATTGGTTCAGTTATTATGTATGCCATTATTGTAGCTGCTGGCAGTGGGCAGCGATTTGCTTCAGACACGCCGAAACAGTTTTTAGAAATTGCAGGGAAATTGGCAATTCAGCACAGTATTGATGCTTTTGATGCTTTAGATAGTATTGAGGGTATTGTGTTGGTTATGCCAAAAAATCAAGAGTTGTGGCACGATATTGAGCTAAAAGCGACTAAACCTTTGATGTACACCACAGGTGGCTCAAGCCGTCGGCAATCGGTTCTGTATGGTTTGAAAATTATTGAACCGATGATTGACGACACCACATGGATTCTTGTGCATGATGCGGCACGAGTCTGTATCACAAGTTATGACATTTCTAAGTTAATTAACCAGTGCAATACCCAAAATCAAGGTGGGTTATTGGTTAAAGCCATTAATGATACGATTAAATATTCTGATGATTCAAAGCACAGCAAAAAAACCATTTCGCGCGATAAATTACGCGCTGCCTTAACACCGCAAATGTTTCCTTTTAGGCAATTGGTTGATGTGTTGGAAAATGCCGATGCCAAGACCACAACCGATGAAGCCTCGGCTTTTGAACAGGCAGGTATTATGCCTTTAATGGTTAAAGGACGCAGTGATAACATTAAAATCACGCACGTTGAGGATTTTTTATTGGCGGAATTTATTCTCAAGAGGCAAAAACCATGACTATTCGAATAGGCACAGGCTTTGATGTGCATGCTTTTTGTGCAGGTGATTTTATCACCCTTGGTGGCATTCAAATTCCTTTTGCTCAAGCCTTTGCCGCACACTCCGATGGTGATGTGCTGATACATGCACTGGTTGATGCCTTGCTTGGGGCTTTGGCTTTGGGTGATATTGGTCAGCATTTTCCACCAGGTGACAACAGGTGGAAAAATTGCGATAGCTCGGTATTTTTAAAACACGCTCTGGATTTAATTACCGAACAAGGCTATCGTGTTAATAATATTGATTGTACAATAATTTGTGAACAGCCCAAAATGCAGCCGCATATTGTGGCAATGCGTGAAAAATTAGCCGCAGTCATGAACCTCAAAATGAATCAAATTAGCATTAAAGCCACAACCACCGAAAAACTTGGATTTTGTGGGCGTGGCGAAGGTGTTGCCGTGCAGTGTTCGTGTCTTTTATCAACCAATTAAAAAACGACATATGAAATTATTAATTATTTTACTCTTATCTCACTCTGTTTTTGCAGAGGACTATTTTCTCAACCTTAAAGGCACACCGACCCAAGGTGGACTCATTATTGCACAAACAGCACCATCGGCTCTTGTTACCGTTAATGGCAAAAAAACCTTAACCAACAAAGACGGCTATTTTATGTTTGGTTTTGGTCGATTTGATGACAAGCCCGTAAATCTAGCAATAACCATTAACAACATCACTTATAAATCTAGCATTTCGCCAACATTACGTAAATTCCCAACTGAAGTAATTAATGGTTTACCTAAAAATAAGGTCAACCCGCCAGCAAAAGTGTACGCTCAAATTAAGGCGGACAATATTTTGGTCGCAAAAGCACGTTCTTATGTGGATAAACGCGATGATTTTTTGCAAAAATTTATTTGGCCAGCTGATGGAAGAGTCAGTGGTGTTTATGGTTCTCGCCGTATTTTGAATGGACAACCCAAACGCCCCCATTATGGAATGGATATTGCTAATAAGATAGGGACAAAAGTTGTTGCTCCTATCGCAGGTACCGTAAGACTTGCCCAAACGGGTATGTATTATACTGGTGGTACAATAATAATTGACCACGGCTATGGGTTGACAACAACATTTATGCATTTATCACAGGTCAACGTGGAAGTGGGATCACACGTATCCCAAGGTGAAAAAATAGGAGAAATCGGCATGACAGGACGAGCCACCGGGCCGCATCTGGATTGGCGCATTAATCTGGGTAAAACCCGATTAGACCCGCAGCTTGTGATTCCACCAAAATAAAAATATTATTTTTCTTTTGCTTTTGATTCGTCTTCTTTTGGGACAATTTCTCCAGAGCTTACATAACCAAAGTCATAATCGTCTACATAAGATTTCATTTGATTATAAATACCATTGCCATGAGGTGTGTCAAATGCAATCGGTGCAAAAGCCAAGCTGCCAGTTCGACTTCCTGTCATTTTCATTTTTTGTTTTCTTACCCAGCGATCTCTTCGGGTCAATGCCGCGATTTCACCATAATTGTTATTAATTTCTTCATAAACTTTTTGGGCTTGTTTTTTTTGAATGGAAGTTAATAAATTATACACTTGATCGCGTAATTGTTTGTTTTTCGGCGTGTTATCATGGGCCGCTAATTTTAACCACGCATACCCAGTTACATAATTTTTGTTAGTGCCTAATCCATTCACATGCATTAAACCTACATACCGTTGTGCCATCGCATTACCTAAGGCTGAAGATTTTTTGAAATAACTCAAAGCGGTTTGAAGAGCTCCTGCTTGGTATGATTTTATTGCTTGGCTTAATAAATATTTATCGGGTTGAATCAGGTTTTGCTGATTATCTATATGCATGCCCATGTGAATAACCGTGTTGGGGTTTGCTTGACTTGGATTTACGAATAAAACGGCCATTAAAAATATTATTTTTATCATTTGAGTCTCCTAAAAGTAACAGGTAATTAATCTAGTTATAGTCTCTAAAAATATAATAGGATACACATTTTAGCATTTTTCTGCAAGTGACAGGTTTTTCAAATACCTATTCACTGCTATAATACTTTTTTTATTATTCAATGAGTCTCTATGACGTCTACTATTACAGAACAAGTTAACGCTAACTCAACTCCAATTATTGCTATTTTATCCGACTCTTTTGATGCTTGGTTAGTAAAACAGACCCAAGACATTAAAAATCTTGTTGATGTATTTGGCTTTACTAACAAAATTGGCAGTCATTTATGTGTTTTAGATCAGCACAGAAACCTTGAACAAGTTTTTTGTGTTATTGGTACTGCTAAGAACCCTCATGATTTTAGTCGATTACCTAAAGAATTGCCCTTGGGTTACTATTTAATTGATTCTGATGATAATGAATTGGTAAGTGCTGCCATTGTCGGCTGGGGACTTGGTTCTTATGCCTTTGATCGATACAAAAAACAAAAACCTTGTGCAATATTAACAGTCAACAACTTAGCCAGTCACCAAAGGGCTATGGAAACGGTGAATGCAACAAAATTGGTTAGAGATTTAATCAACACACCTGCAGATGACATGGGACCAACAGAACTTGCCATTGCCTCTGCCAGTATTGCCGAACAAAACAATGCCAGTTACCAAGAAATTGTTGGTGATGATTTATTAAAACAAAACTTCCCAGCCATTCATTTGGTCGGTCGTGCATCTTTTAAAGCTCCGCGACTAATAGAGCTTAATTGGGGCAAAGCAACCGACCCTCTTATATGTTTGGTTGGCAAAGGTGTTTGTTTTGATACTGGTGGCAATAATGTTAAGCCTGCAAGTTCTATGCGAAACATGAAAAAAGACATGGGTGGTGCGGCTCATGTATTGGGATTAGCGCAAATGATTATGCGTTTGAACTTGCCAGTGCGTTTAAAAGTACTCATATCAGCAGTTGAAAATGCCATTGCAGGTAATGCACACAGGCAAGGTGATATTGTTACAACGCGTAAAGGTTTAACGGTTGAAATTGGTCACACGGATGCAGAAGGCCGTATGGTTTTATCCGATGCTTTAACTTACGCATCTGAGTTTAATCCTGAGCTTATTGTGGATTTTGCCACACTAACTGGTGCAGCACGCGTTGCCTTAGGTGCGGATTTGCCACCAGTGTTCAGCAATGAAAATGATTTTAATACCGAAATAATGGCATGCAGCAACGAGGTTTTTGACCCGCTTTGGTCTATGCCACTGTACCAACCCTACAAAAAACAAATTGTGCCTGATATTGCTGATTTACGCAATACGGGTTCTGTGCCAATGGCGGGATGCATTACCGCTGCATTATTTTTGCAAGAGTTTGTTGGTGAGAATATTCCGTGGGTACACATTGATACCTTTGGTTGGTCAAATGGTCGAGCAGGTCACCCAAAAGGTGGCGATGCACTCGGCATGAGTGCCATGTTTAATTGGATAAGCAAGCGATTTGGAGCATAAAGTAATGAGTAAAGATTTTGAAATAAAAAAACTGCATTTTGGAAAAGGCGAACACCCTGCACAAATTTTGGGGCATTTTGCCAACCGTCATGGATTGATAACAGGGGCAACAGGAACAGGAAAAACCGTGACCGTTCAAGTGCTGGCTGAAAACTTCTCTTTACTTGGCGTACCAGTCTTTGTTACCGATGTTAAAGGCGATGTTTCAGGGCTGTCTCAAGCAGGTAAAGCCAAAGACAAGTTGATTGCTCGTGCTGAAAAATTGGATGTGAAAGATTATAAATTTGAAGGCTCACCGACAGTTTTTTGGGACATTTACCGCAAATACGGGCATCCTGTTCGCACAACCATTGCGGAACTTGGTCCGATGTTATTGGGTCGTTTTTTGGAATTATCCGACGTGCAAGAAGGGGTGTTAAATGTTGGCTTTAAATTAGCCGGAGAAGAAAAGCTGGCTTTGCTTGATTTAGAAGACTTGCAACAGTTGTTGACTTACATGAGTGATAACCACAAAACAATTTCAGCCAAGTATGGACGAGTCACCAGTGCGTCCATTGGTGCTATCCAACGCCGTTTACTTAAATTAGAACAACAAGGGGTAGAAAATTTATTAGGAGAACCCGCTTTAGAGTTATCAGATTTAATGAAACAAGATTTATCGGGTCGAGGAATCATCAACATAATGGATTCACGCGATTTAATCCAGAACCCACAAATGTACGCTACTTTTATGTTGTGGCTTATGACAGAATTATTTGAGTCTTTGCCTGAAGTGGGTGACCAACAACTGCCAAAATTAATTTTATTCTTTGACGAAGCCCATTTGATTTTTGATGAAGCTCCACGAGAATTATTGCGAAAAGTTGAACAAGTTGCCCGTTTGGTGCGTTCAAAAGGAGTGGGTATTTATTTTTGCACCCAGTCACCTGGCGATATTCCCGAATCAATTCTGGGGCAACTTGCCAATAAAGTTCAACACGCTTTGCGTTCTTATACACCCAAAGATAAAAAAGTCATCAAAGCCGCGGCAGAAAGTTTTCGACCCAATCCAAAATTTAAAACCGAAGATGTTATTACTCAATTAGGTGTTGGCGAAGCTTTAGTATCGACACTCAATGAAGAGGGTGCTCCAAGTATTGTAGACAAAGTTAAAATCGCTCCTCCGCGTTGCCGCATGGGTCCTGCTACTGATAGCGAGCGCAAAAAGGTGATGTCACGCTCACCTATTGGCAGTAAATACGATAAAGATTTGGATAAGGAATCAGCTGCCGAAAAATTACAAGCCAGACAAGAAAAAATTAACAAACAAAAAGAGCAAGCCGAACGTGCGTTAGAAATAGAAAAAGCCAACAAAAAAAGAACATCAGGCAGAAGAAAACAAACCGTTTGGGAAGCTGCGGGTAAGACGGT
>JALSIL010000586.1 GCA_026990095.1 Lysobacterales bacterium | reverse complement strand
ACCGTACAACACTGGCAATGACAGTTTTATCTATCCCGATAAATTTGCCGAAACGCTAAAAGACTACCAACAACGAGTCGGCGATAAAGACGATGAAGGCTACCTCACCAAAGACGGTATGTTTAAGAAAAACAGCAAAGAAAACGGTCAATACCACAGCAATTGGCTGAATATGATGTACCCACGGTTGTTTTTAGCCAAAAACTTGCTGAAACAAGATGGCGTTATCTTTGTTTCGATTGATGATAACGAAGTGCACAATTTACGTTTATTGATGAATGAAGTCTTTGGGGAGGAGAATTTTGTTGCGAGTATAATTTGGGAAAAGAAATTTGCACCATCAAATGATGCTAAATGGTTTTCAGACAATCACGATTATATTCTTGTTTATGCTAAGTATAAACAAGATTGGAAGCCAAATTTACTTAAACGAAATGATGAAGCTTTAAAAAGATATAAAAACCCTGACAATGACCCAAGAGGTGTTTGGGTCTCAGGTGATATGACTGTAAAGACATATAATTCCAAATATGATTTTCCAATTCAAACTCCATCAGGTAGGTTAGTTAATCCACCTGATGGGATTTGTTGGCGGTTTTCAAAAGAAAGATTTATGGTTTTAAGAGAAGAAAACAGAATATGGTTTGGTAAAGAAGGAAGTAATGTACCTAGATTAAAACGATTTCTTACAGATGTTAAAGATGGAATAACCCCACTTACATTATGGAAGCATAAAGATGTTGGTCATAATCAAGAAGCTTTTCAAGAAGTAAGAAAATTATTTAACGGAAAACAATTTTTCAGTACCCCAAAGCCAATTAGATTAATAAATAGATTTATTGAAATAGGTTGCTCCAAATCCGACATAATCCTAGACTTCTTCTCTGGCTCAGGCACTACTGCTCATGCCGTAATGGCATTAAACGCCGAAGATGGCGGAACTCGGCAATGCATTTCGGTGCAATTGCCTGAATTAACCGCTGAAAAAAGTGAAGCTTTTAAAGCAGGTTACAAAACCATTGCCGATATTGCCAAAGAACGCATCCGCCGTGCGGGTCAAAAAATCAAGCAAGAAAATCCTGATTATAACGGCGATTTGGGCTTTAAAGTCTTAAAACTCACCGATAGTAACTTCAAACAATGGCAACCGATAAATCACAACATAGATGAACTAAGCAGTCAGATTGAGTTGTTTGTTGACCCAACCAGCGAAAACGCATCGGTTGAGCATATGGTTTATGAATTGTTGCTAAAAAGTGGCAAAGACTTAAATGCCAAGATAGAACACAAAGACAATTATCACTTGATTAATCAAAATGAACTGGTGCTTATGCTCGAACAAGCCAATCAAAAAATTGTGGATGCTGTGCTTGCCGATAGACCTTTAAAAGTGATTGCCTTGGATAAATTGTTTAATGGCAATGACCAGTTAAAGACCAATACTGCCTTGCAGTTTAAAGATGCTGGCATTGAGTTTAAGACGATTTAGGATAATACCATGGATAAGGGAGAAATAATTTTATATAAAAATACGGATGGCAATATCAAGCTTGATGTGCAATTGTTGGATGAATCGGTGTGGTTAACGCAAGAGCAAATGGGATACTTGTTCGGTAAAGTAAAATCAACCATTAGTGAACACATTAACAATATATTTGCAGAAGAAGAATTGGTGCGATCCACAACTGTTCGGAATTTCCGAACAGTTCGCGTTGAAGGTAGCCGGGAAGTGACCAGAAATTTAGAATATTACAACCTTGATGTCATTATTTCTGTTGGTTATCGGGTTAAATCTCAACAAGGAACACAATTTAGAATTTGGGCAACTCAAAGATTAAAAGAGTATATTATCAAAGGTTTCACTTTGAATGATGACAGGTTTAAAACTGGCAACTCGATGAATTTCTTTAACGAATTGCAAGGTCTCAAAAGGTTGAAACCATGAAACTAGAATTTGAATCAGACCTACAGTTCCAATTGGATGCGATTAAATCTGTCACAGATTTATTTATCGGTCACAGTGGTGACAAAGACAATTTCTCTTTTCAAGAAGGGTTACAAAACAGCGATAATTTTGTTTCAGCAGTTGCCAACAACTTAAATCTAACGGATGAGCAATTATTGAGCAACTTGCAGGACATACAAAAAAATAATGCAATAGACTTATCTAGCAAACTTGATGGTAGGCACTTTTCTGTTGAGATGGAAACCGGTACGGGTAAAACTTATGTGTATTTACGCAGTATTTATGAGTTAAATCAATTGTATGGCTTTAAAAAATTTGTCATTGTTGTGCCTTCGGTGGCTATCCGTGAAGGCGTGATTAAAAACCTGCAAATCACTCATGAACATTTTCAAAACTTGTACGATAATGCCTCAATCAACTTTCAGGTTTATGACAGCAAGAAAATTTCAAACTTGAGAAGTTTTGCCAGCAATAATGTGATTGATATTTTAGTGATTAATATTGATTCTTTTGCCAAAGATGAAAATATTATCAATCAAGTACGTGAAAGTGGTCAAAAGCCGATTGAGTTTATTCAACAATGCAATCCGATTGTGATTGTGGATGAACCGCAAAACATGGAAACAGAAAAAAGGATAAAAGCGATTGAAAATCTTAATCCATTATGTACCTTGCGTTATTCTGCCACACACAGAACTGCTTATAATTTAGTCTATAACCTTAATCCTGTCAAAGCTTATGATTTGGGCTTGGTTAAACAAATTGAGGTGGATTCAATTATTGAAGAAGATGCTTATAACAGTGCTTTTATTGAGGTACTTTCGATAAATAGGAAAGGCAAAAACACCATTACAGCGACGTTAATTATTAATTGCAATGACAAAGATGGCGTTAAGAAAAAGAAAGTGACGGCAAAATGTGGTGATGACTTATATAAATTGTCCAAGCAAAGGGAAATATACAAAGAGGGTTTTTTAGTAGAAAGTATTGATTTGGGTGATGATTCAGTGATGTTTAGCAATGGTAATATGCTGTATGTTGGCGGTTCTCAAGGAGGCATGACACAAGATGTGATGAAATTTCAAATCCGCAAAACCATTGAAGAACATTTGCGTAAAGAAAAAAAGCTGAACAAACTTGGCATTAAAGTTCTGTCATTGTTTTTTATTGACAAGGTTGCCAATTATCGCCAATACGATGAAGCGGGCAATGCCAGTCAAGGGCTATTTGCCCAGTGGTTTGAGGAAATTTATCTTGAATACATGGCAAAACCTGCATTTAAAGAGTTAGATAAATTTGCTGTTGCTGATATTCACGATGGCTATTTTGCCCAAGATAAAAAGGGCAAACTTAAAGACACCAAAGAAAGCACGGCATCCAGAAACAGCAAAGATTCGATTGATACTTATAGCCGCATTTTGAAAGACAAAGAAAAATTATTGGATTTGGATACACCCTTGCGTTTTATTTTTTCACATTCTGCCTTACGAGAAGGCTGGGATAACCCCAATGTTTTTCAAATTTGCACTTTAAATGAAACAAAATCAGTATTAAAAAAACGCCAAGAAATTGGTCGTGGATTGCGTTTGGCAGTTGCAAGTGTTGATGATAAATACATTCGAACTTATGATAAAAACATTAACCGTTTAACTGTTATTGCCAATGAATCCTATGATGATTTTGCCAAAACTTTGCAAAATGAAATTGCACAGGATTGTAATGTTAGTTTTAAAGACAGAGTAAAAAATAAAAATCAACGCAAACGGGTCACTTACCGTAAAGGCTTCACTGTTGATCCTAAATTTTTAGAAATATGGGAAAAAATCAACAAGAAGGCAAGTTACAGAGTTAATTATGATACGCATAAACTGATTGTCGAAGCGGCAAAGTCCATAGAGGAATTAGAGCCGATACAAGCACCGAAAATTCGCTCCACAAAAGTCAAAATCAATATTAATGATGAAGGCATAGAAACCCAAAATATAGGGGAAAGAACGCAAGCCTATAATACTTTCACTTGGAACATACCAGATATATTGGCTTATATTCAAAATAGAACTGAATTAACCCGTGCAACTATTCAACAAATTTTGCTCAAATCCAATCGCATGACTGACATCATGATAAATCCACAATTGTTTTTAAGTTTGGCAACTAAAGCCATTAAAGAAACTTTATTTGCTTTTATGATTGATGGCATTAAATATCAGCAGATTAATAACTCACAGTATGAAATGACTTTATTTGAAGCCCAAGAGTTAGAGGTTTACTTGAATAAATATAGTTTTAATATTAACCAACAAGATAAGACCATTTATTCGGATTTTATGCCTCTTGACTCACAAACAGAGCTCCAGTTTGCTAAAGACTGTGAATCAAATCCTGATATTAAGTTTTATTTTAAATTACCTAACTGGTTTAAAATCCCTACACCAATTGGAAAATACAATCCAGATTGGGCTGTGGTTCTTGAGGATGATGTGGACGAGTTAAAACTGTATTTTGTGGCAGAGACAAAGGATACAGGCGATACATATGTAGATACATCTAAATTACGTAATCCTGAACAACTAAAAATCAAGTGTGGTATAGCGCTTTATAATGAGTTTAGCAATGTTGATTTTAAAGTGGTTAAAACTGTAGGGCAGTTACGAGATTAATGGATAAAACACTAATACAAAAAATTATTATCAAAGGGCAATGCATTACTACTGAGTTTAAAACTGCCAAAAACAAGCTCAATAAAGATGTGTTTGAGTCTATTTGTGCTTTTTTAAATCGCAGTGGCGGGTATTTGATTTTAGGTGTGAATGATAGTGGCAAGATTGTCGGGGTTGATGCTGATGCTGTGCAAAATCTATTGGATGATATTGTCACTCAAAGCAATAATTCTCAAAAACTTAATCCACCCTATTATTTATCTCCTAAAGTTGTTGAAATTGAGGGTAAAATCACTATTGTTATTCATGTTCCAGAAAGTTCTCAAGTACATCATTGCGTTGGAAAGATATATGATCGCAATGAAGATGGCGATTTTGATGTAACGGCTCAATCGAGTCATGTGGCACAAATGTATCTACGCAAGCAACAGTCTTATAGCGAAAATCTGGTTTTCTCTAATATAGAACTAGCAGACTTTAAGCCTTCGTTATTTTCAAGGGTGCGAGCTTTGGTGAAAAACCAACGTCCCAATCACCCTTGGGTTGAATTATCTGACAGTGATTTATTGAAATCAGCTGGCTTATATAAAAAAGATTTGCAAACAAATAAATACGGCTATACTTTGGCAGCAGCTTTATTGTTTGGTACCGATGAGTTAATCCAAAATGTATTGCCGCATCATAAGACAGATGCAATTCTACGAATTGATAACACCGATAGGTATGATGACAGAGATGATATAAGGACTAATTTAATCGAAAGTTATGAAAGGCTAATGGGTTTTATCGGTAAACATTTGCCCGATAAATTTTATTTGGATGGTGATCAGCGTATTAGTATTCGGGATCATTTATTCCGTGAAATGATTGGAAATTTGCTTATTCATAGGGAATTTACCAATGCTTTTCCTGCAAAACTGATTATAGAAAAAGATAAAGTCTATAGCGAAAACTGGAATAAACCACATACTATGGGCAAAATTGACCCGAATAATTTCTCACCCTTTCCTAAAAATCCGATGATTGCAAAATTATTTAAAGAAATTGGTTGGGTTGAAGAGCTGGGTTCGGGTGTTAGAAACACTTTCAAATTTTGTGAATTGTATAATAAATATACCAAGCCTGAGTTTATTGAAGGAGATACTTTTAAAACGATTGTTCCATTAACAAGTTCGGAGAAAAGTTCGGAGAAAATTATTAGACTGATTACTAACAACCATAAAATAACGATTGCAGAATTATCACAAAAAGTGGGGATTAGTTCGCGTGCAATTGAAAAACAACTCTCAAATCTTAAGCAAAAGAAACGTATCCAACGAGTTGGTGCAGATAAAGGTGGCCATTGGAAAATTTTATGAATGAAATTAATATTAAAGAATACACTTGTTGGCTTTTCGCCATCACCGCCATTGTTATCCTAGCGGGAATCGGCTTACGCGATCCTTGGCCGCCTGATGAACCGCGGTTTGCTTTGATGGCGAAGGAAATGTGGGAGACGGGCAATTGGTTTTTTCCACACCGCGGTGGAGAAATTTATCCAGATAAACCACCGATGGTGATGTGGATGATTTTGTTGTTTTATGGCTTGTTGGGTAATTTAAAAATTGCCTTTTTATTGCCTTCGGCCATCTTATCCATGCTAACTATGTGGATGACTGTCGATATTGCCAAGCGATTATACAACCCTAAAATTGGATTGTATGCAGGGTTTTTATTAGCCATTACTTTGCACTTTATTTTGCAAGCCAAGAGTGGCCAACTGGACGCTCCTGTGGCTTTTTGGGTAATGCTTGGGTCTTATGGTTTATTGCGGCATCTGATACTTGGCCCTGCTTGGCGTTGGTATTATCTGGCCTTTTTTGCCATGGGCATGGGAATTATTACCAAAGGTGTGGGGTTTTTGTCTGTGCTGATGCTGTTTGGCTTAATCATTGTTTCACCTGCTTGGTATGATAAAAATAACAAGCAATTACTCAAGTGGTTTGCAGGACTGTTCTTTTTACTTTTTGCTGTTTCACTGTGGTTGATACCTATGTTAATTCAGGTGGAAAACAATCCAACACCTGATGTATTGGCCTATCGTGATAATATTTTACTCAAGCAAACGGTTAACCGATACGCCAAATCGTGGGCACATTTGCAGCCATTTTATTATTATGTACTTGAGGTAATTCCGTTGTTTTGGTTGCCTTTGAGTTTGTTTATTCCTTGGTTGATTAAGCCGATAAAACAGGCTTTTAAAGATAAAGACAGACGCATTATTTACCCTTTAGCTATGGTGGTTTTTGTGGTTTTCTTTTTTAGTTTATCTAAAGGTAAACGTGCCGAATACATGTTGCCAATTCTACCGATGTTTGTGTTAATCGTTGCACCCTTTTTTGAACAGTTAATAGCGAATAAAACTATACAGCGAATATTAGTTGCATTAGTGCTTATGTTATCAGTTATATTTTGTTTGATTGGTTTTGCGGGAGTGTTTGAAGTTGAAAAAATTAGTCAACTAACTGCTAAATATTTTGTTAATCTGTGGTATTGGATGACTTTTCTTGGAGTGTTTGGGTTGATTACCGTTGCCGTTTTACGCACAAATGCCTTCAAAATGTACTCTGTTTATATTGTTGGTCTGTGGTTAAGTTACAGCTTGTGGGCAGCACCATTAGCCGATAAGGCCATGAGCACCCAGCCGATGATGGCGGCTCTAGCAAATGTCATTCCTAAAGATGCAGAACTTGGTTTGGTTGGTATGCGTGAAAAATTGCTATTGCATACGCATTGGAAAACCACACATTTTGGTCATCATCACCCAAAAAAAGAACAACAACAGGCTGCAATTAGTTGGATTCATGCAAAACAAAAGCGTTATTTATTGGTGAATAGAGATTTTTTAAATGCGTGTTTTAAACCTGAAAACAGCTTAGATTACGATTCATTTCATAAGACTAAGTGGCTGCTTTTTTCCAATACTAAGTGCAACCCCGACAATAAAAAGCACAGTGTTTACTCTAGCCATTGAGGGTTTTAAAGAAAAAAAAGAAAAACGCCAAGCTTGAT
>JALSIL010000585.1 GCA_026990095.1 Lysobacterales bacterium | reverse complement strand
GATGCCATTGACTGTCGAAAAGGGCTTGAACTTTTCCAACTACAACAAGTAATACCACTTGCAAAGAGAATGGTGGTCAAGTCACTTGTCTTATTATGCTTTTCATATTAACAAAGAAATGCGAAAACATACAAAGACACCCATTTTATTATTGAAAAAGTATCTAGGTTAAATTACAATAAACCAACTAAAAAGAGTATGACAAGATGGCAACAGCAAGAAAACAACTAGTATCATTAGAAGATACACCGTATTACCACTGCTACGTTCGTTGCGTTCGCCGTGCTTTTATTTGCGGTGATGACAAGTATTCGGGCAATAATTATGACCATCGGCGTGATTGGATAAAAGATAAAATCATGTCGCAAATTGATGTTTTTGCGATTGATTGTTGTGCTTATGCGGTGATGTCCAATCACTACCATGTTGTGCTTTGTATCGATGAAAAAAAGGCAAAATCTTGGGATAATCGAGAAGTGCTAAAGCGTTGGAAGGCCATGTATAGCTTATCTTATTTAACTGAAAAGTACTATAATTATGATTCTTTAACTAAGGCTGAATTAGATGTAACTTATATTGAAATCGAAAAATATCGCGATAGATTAATGAGTCTTTCATGGTTTATGCGAGGCATCAACGAATCCGTCGCCCGAGCCGCAAATGCTGAAGATAATTGCAAAGGTCGCTTCTGGGAAAGCCGTTTCAAAAGCCAAGCCTTGCTGGATGAAAAAGCCGTTCTCACCTGCATGGCTTATGTTGATTTGAACCCAATTCGAGCCAAAATGGCAAAAACTCCAGAGGAATCTGACTACACCTCAATTCAACAACGAATTTATGCTAAAAAAACCAAGCTTAAAAGCTTTGGCAATCACGACAATGCTATTGGCTATGAATTGGATGATTATCTTGCCTTAGTTGATGCCACAGGTAGAGCAATAATTGCCGAAAATAAGGGCTATATTCCTGACGATTTGCCTGATATTTTACAACGCATCGGTTTAAACTCAGCAATTTGGCTAGATGAAATAAAATATTTCGATAAATGGTATTACAAAGCCATTGGAACAATTGAAAAGCTGAAAAAATATTGCAAATTTTTAGGCCAAAAATATATCAAAGGCTTACCCAAAGACCATGTTCCACAAAAAGCATAGCTCAATCAATATTTACATAAAAACAAGCAGTTGAAATATAAATTGCATAATTCCTAACGTCTTGCAATTTTAAAATCACATAAAAATCTTAAAATTTGGCTTTTGCTGGCTCTTCACCGCTAATATAAAGTAATACATTAGATTTAGGGAAGAGGTCGTATTTAGTCGTTTTTGTATTCAATGAATTTTAGGTTTGTCACACATGTGTCACAATTTTGTCACAGAGCTATAATTTAGAAATTTTTAAGAATAAAACTATGGTCAAATTATTGGGTTATAAAGATTTTAGAATTTTTGGGCAATGGTGAGTTTGATGGGATTGTTTCGGGCTTCCATGCTTACATCTTTCGGGTCTACTTTGAAGCGTTGATTTGTTAATGTCAAATCAATAGAGCATTTTAAACGGCGTATTCTAAAGGTTTAAAGTATTTTGCATTTGGTTTTTATCAATAGGAAATGGCGCGCCTAGCAGGACTTGAACCTGCAACCTTACCCTTCGGAGGGGTAAATTCTATCCAGTTGAACTATAGGCGCGTTGAGTTATCGTCGGGGCATTATCGCTTTTTTAGTTTCAAGACTCTATAGTTTTGCTAAAGATTGTTCTAAATCGGCAATAATATCACCCACATCTTCGAGCCCAACAGATAAACGGATTAAAGTAGGGCTAATTAAATGTGCTTCAAGCTCTTCTTCGCTGTAAGTTGAATGCGTCATGGATGCAGGGTGTTGAATTAGCGTTTCGGTATCGCCTAAGCTGACGGCACACAGTATCATTTCGAGTTGGTTGATGAGTTGTGCACCAGTTTGTTTGTCGCCCTTGACCTCAAAAGCAATCATGCCTCCAAATTGATCCATTTGTGATTTGGCAAGGTCATGGTATTTGAAGTCTGGGAGACCTGGAAAATAAACGGTGCTAATTTTTTCATGGTTTTGAAGGTATGTTGCTACTTTTAGTGCATTTTCACAGTGCCTGTCCATGCGCACATGCAGGGTTTTTAATCCTCGTAAAATCAAGCTAATGTCCATGGCAGAAATAACCGCTCCTGTCATGTCTTTTAAGCCATAATAACGCACCGTTTCCAGCGTTTCGGCTTCACCAATGACAAAGCCAGCGATTAAATCACCGTGCCCACCAAGGTATTTTGTCGCTGAATGAACCACCATATCAGCACCATGTTCAAGCGGTCTTTGCAGGTAAGGGGTGCAGTAAGTGTTGTCAATAACGAGTTTAGCTTCGGTGTTTTGGGTTATTTTTGCCAGTGCTTTGATGTTAATCAAGCGCATGTTGGGATTTGCTGGAGACTCAGCAAAAACCACTTTGGTCTTTTCTGAAATGGCTTTGGATAAATTCTTGGCATTAGTTAAATCGCAATAAGTTACTTCAACACCAAACTTTTTCAATCCGTGTTCTAAAAAACTAAAGGTGCATCCATAAAGAGTCATATCGGCTATGATTTCATCACCAGGTTGTACCAGTGACCATAAAGCGGAAGTGATTGCACCCATTCCCGATGCGGTTGCCAGTGCCGCTTCTGCGCCTTCTAAACTTGCCATTCTTCGTTCAAGAAGTGTTTGTGATGGTGTCCCAAGTCGGGAATAGATGTAATGAGCATTTTCACCTTCAAAAGCATCAGAGCCTTGTTGCACCGTATCAAAGGCAAATGTTGATGTCATGTACAAAGGAGGGTTAAGTGAACCGTGGAACTCTTTAGCATCATAGCCGAAGTGAATGGCACGTGTTTGGAATTTTGCGTTAGTATTTTTCATCTAGCCATTGTATTAGGAGTTAAAAACATTGCTAGTATTAATGTGTAATTTATCCTTTACAAAAAAACCTTATTATTTCATAACTTATTAACTTTATTGCTATTTTTACTGTAACACTTTCGTTACAATGCGTGTTATGAAGATTAAAATTACCACAGAAAACATAACAGGGCTTTCAAAGGAGATTCTTTCTTTGTTGGCTACTTATGATATTGATATTCAACGAGTTGAAGTTGAGACAGGGCTTATGCACCTTGCAACTCAAGAGCTGGATAAATCTATTGAGCGTGAAATTGCCACCAGATTAATGCAAATCAAAGGCGTAAAATGGGTTGAGAGCATTGCCCTCATGCCTGTTAATGAGCGAAATTTGTTTTTAAATACCATACTTAATGCCATATCTGATCCCGTGTTTGGTATAAACAACAAAGGCAAAATAATTTATCAAAACAAACAGGCACAAGATAGCTTTGTCGCAGGGCAAAAACTTGTTTTAATTAAAGACGTGTTTGTAGAGCCCAATTGGGCAAGTAAAATTGATGTAGCCGCTAAAAACACTTTGCCGATTAATATTAACACCATTGCTGGTGCGATGTTGGTTGAAGTTCACGGCATTAGTCAAAGCAATCAAAAAGCTATTGGAGCGGTGTTAATTTTTCATAAACCTGAGAATATTGCGACTCGTTCACACATTATTCAAAGCGTTGACATGAAGGGGTTTGATGCCCTTGTTGCATCCGACAAACAGATGAAAGAAATCATTAATCGTGGCAAGCACCTATGCAACCCTCACGTTCCATTGGTAATTAGCGGCGAAGCGGGTGTGGGAAAAAGGACGATTGCCAAAGCCATTCATTTTGCCAGCGAAAGAAAGAACAAGTTGTTTTCTAGTATTAATTGCAGCACCAGCAAACACGCTCAGATGATGGAAGATTTGTTTGGGTTAGCTCACCCTCGTCACGGCAAAGCAGGAATGTTAGAAATTGCAGATGGAGGTACTGTTTATATTCACGGTGTGCAAGATTTATCCAAAGCCTGCCAAGTAAAGTTGCTGAATTTTATACAAACAGGTGAATTTAATCGCGAAGGCGGTAAGAGGATAAGAAAATCGAGTGTTAAGTTGATTGTTTCAAGCCCGCAACCGTTAAACAGCTATATTGAGACTAAACAAACCCTTGATGAATTGTTTTATGCACTTGATGTCACGCAGTTATCCATTCCACCACTGCGCGATAGAAAAGCTGATATTGAACCCTTTATAACGCATTTTTTAACAGAGTTTACAGAACAAGGTGGAAAAGAGGTTCAGGAGTTGTCTTTTGCAGCTTTGAATAAATTAAAATCGTACTATTGGCCTGGAAATATTACCCAACTTAAGGATATTTTATACAAATCTTGCTTGTTAGCCGATGGTAAAACCATTGAAGCAGAACATATCGAGATTCAAGGACATGTTCCTATTCAAAGCAGCTTAGAGGATTGCAACTTACCTCAGGCTGTGGCTGAGTTTGAGAAGCATTTTTTGCAACATTGGTACCAAAAATACCCGTCGACTCGAAAATTGGCAGCTCAATTAGGTGTATCGCACACAACGATTGCCCAAAAATTAAATAAATATAACGTAGCATAGGGAGTATTCATGGCACTTAATAAAGCACATGGTGGCGTTTTAGTGGATTTGGTCGTTCCAACAGAACAGCAAGAACAATTGAAGAACGAATTGCTGAACTTGCCCAGTTGGGATTTAACTCAACGTCAAATTTGTGATTTAGAGCTGTTACTTAACGGCGGCTTTTCTCCTTTAAAAGGGTTTATGAACAAAAAAGATTACGATAATGTTTTGCAAAACATGCGCTTGAGTGATGGTTCACTATGGCCAATACCTATTGTCTTAGATGTGGATGAATCCTTTGTGCAATTGATAAAGAAGCATGAGAAAATAGCTTTGCGTGATTGCGAAGGAGTTGCTTTAGCCGTTTTGAAAATTGAAGATGTTTGGCAAGCCAATAAAAAACAAGAGGCACAAGCGGTATACGGCACTACCGATGAAGCGCATCCTGCTGTAAAATTTTTACTGCATAAAACAGGAGATTACTATATCGGTGGTTCGGTGCAAGGCATGCACTTGCCTACGCATTACGATTACCAAAAAGAACGGCATAGCCCAAAGGAATTGCGTGCTGAATTTAAACGTTTGAACTGGAATAAAGTTGTCGCATTTCAAACACGAAATCCCATGCATCGAGCACATCAGAAGCTCACTATTAGAGCGGCAAAAAATATTCCTGCTAAGCTGTTGATTCATCCAGTTGTTGGCATGACAAAAGCTGGAGACGTGAGTCACTTCACTCGGGTTAAATGCTATCAGGAATTATTAAATAAATTTCCTAATCAAAGCACCCTGTTATCTTTATTGCCGTTGGCGATGCGAATGGCAGGGCCACGTGAAGCTTTGTGGCATGCCATAATTCGTAAAAATTACGGTTGCTCACATTTAATTGTTGGGCGAGATCACGCAGGTCCTGGTAATGATGCGGATGGAAATCCTTTTTATGGAGCTTATGCTGCACAAGAGCTTTTGCAAAAACACCAGCAAGAATTAGGCATTGAAATGGTGCCTTTTGAAATGATGGTCTATTCTGCTGATAAGTCACAATATATACCAGAGTCACAAGTTCAAAAGAATGAAAATATTCTCACCATTTCGGGATCAGAATTACGCAGGCGCTTACAATTAGGTTTATCAATTCCATCGTGGTTTACCTACCCTGAGATTGCCTCTATTCTACAAAAAAGTTACCCTCCACGCAGTAAACAGGGTTTTACCTTGTTTTTTACAGGTCTTTCAGGTTCAGGGAAGTCTACCATTGCTAATGCAGTGATGATAAGTTTAATGGAGAGGGTTGAGCGTCCGATTACTTTGCTTGATGGGGATTTAGTGCGTAAAAACCTCTCATCCGAACTGGGTTTTTCCAAACAGCACAGAAACATTAATGTGTTACGAATTGGATATGTTGCCAGCGAAATCACCAAAAACCGTGGCATTGCAATATGTGCGCCAATTGCACCTTATATGCAAACAAGAAATAAGGTAAGAACCATGATTGAGCCTTTGGGTGGTTTTTTAGAAATTTACATTGCCACCTCTCTTGAGGTGTGTGAACAAAGAGACAGAAAAGGGCTGTATGCCAAAGCACGAGCGGGATTAATTAAAGAGTTTACTGGTATTAGCGACCCCTATGAAGCCCCAACGGCGGCAGAAGTGGTTATAGATACAGAAGTATTGCAGCCTGCTGAGGCGGCACAAAGAATAATACGCAAGCTTAAATCAATGGGGTTAATCAAGTAGATGGTTGAGAATAAAAAAATTGGTGTTTTAATAACTAACCTTGGTTCACCTGATGCTCCAACTAAAAAAGCTTTGCGCAGATACCTCAAAGAATTTTTGAGTGATAAACGCGTTGTTCAGCCTGTTGTCGGAAGGCTAGTTTGGTGGCTTATTTTAAATGTTATCATTCTCAATACGCGAGCAAAAAAGTCAGCAAAGTTATACCAAGCTATTTGGAATAAATTTGGTCAAGGTGCACCATTGGTGGATATGAGTAAAAAGCAACTGCAGGCATTAAGGGAAAAATTTCAAGGCAGTTCTTGTGAGCTTGCTTTAGCGATGCGTTATGGTTCGCCTTCTATTGATGATGGAATAAATGAGTTGTTGGAAAAAAAGTTGGATAAGATTATTGTTTTTCCACTTTATCCGCAGTATTCTCGCACAACTACCGAATCCACCTTTGATGAAATCCATGCCTTAGAAAAAACCAACTCAAACGTACCAAAAATAAAGTTTATTAAGGATTACCATGACAACCCACTCTATATTCAAGCATTAAAAGAGAGTGTTTTGGCACACCAAAAGATTCATGGCAAACCTCAAAAATTAATTATTTCCTTTCACGGCATTCCCCAAATATACGTAAAACAGGGCGATATTTACCCACAACAATGCCAAAATACAGCCAAACTTCTGGTGCAATCATTGGAGCTATCTGCTGCTGATTATTTAATTTGCTACCAATCAATTTTTGGTAAACTCGAATGGATTAAACCTTATCTGGACAAAACATTAAAATCCTTGCCTGCTCAAGGCATTAAAAATGTGCAAGTAATTTGCCCAGGTTTTGCAGCCGATTGTCTGGAAACCTTAGAAGAAATTGAGCATGAAAATAAAGAATATTTTCTTCAATCGGGTGGTGAAAAATACAGTTATATTCCAGCACTGAATGATTCAAATGCACACATTGAATGCCTATCACAGATTATTTTAAATTCAATAAATAAGCCACAATAGCATTAATTTCAGCCTCGGACAGTTCTTGCTTATACCGAGTAAACATAACCGCAGGTTCGTAACCACTGACAAGATACGCATCGGGATTTATGATAGACTCTTTAATGTATTGTTGAGCTGTTAATCCAGCAACTAATTTGTCGGCTCGTAAACTCAAACTATACAAACTTGGACCAACGGTTTTAACATTGGGCTTCAAAGTGTGGCATGAAATACAACCAATAACCTTGTTTTTACCAATGTGCACAGAGTGAAACAACTCCTTGCCCTGTTCGATTTGTGTTGCCTTATTCAGCCCACAAGAGATGGGTAATGCAACAATAAGAGCGAGAAGAAACCTAATCATTATCAGTCGCCAAAAACACCCATTTGTCATCAGCAAGGCTGTATTCAAAGTGGTATTTCTTTTTATTTGGGTTGTTTTCAGCCAATAAACGAAAACCAAATTC
>JALSIL010000584.1 GCA_026990095.1 Lysobacterales bacterium | reverse complement strand
CCACAACTTCTTGTCGTTCAGCGGAGTAATCAATAATGGTATTTAAGTGCTTGGAGACATCAATAATAACGCCAGAACCAATGGCTTGACCGCCTAAAGAAGTCCCGCCTGCGCGGAGGGTGATGGGATATTGGTGTTTGAGCTGTTGACGTACAACATCAAGCAAGGCTTGCAATGTTTCAGGTGTTACTGTCTGTTTTGGATGGTATTCGTAAACAGAGGCATCATTAGAAAAAAGAGACATTTAAAGCTCTAAATAATAAAAAAGGACATATTTCATCAAAGTAAGGCGCTAATAGAATTTAATGTTAATAAATTATTTTGAGCCGCATAACTCTGCCAGTCTTTTACCTCTGACCAATCCGTTAAAAACACAAAATCTAAATCTGCGCGACTAGCCGCCTCATAATCATACTTACTGTCGCCTAAAAACAAGGCTTTACCCTTAATAACTTGATTATTTTTTTCTCGAGTTAAAATAATATCTTTATTATCAGGACTTCCAAAAATTCCGCTATCAAACAGCTCTAGCAAGCCTTTTTCTAAAAACACCTCTCGCAATTCGCTCTGATCACCACCAGAAACAATCAACCAATTCGCCTGCTTAGTTTTCTCTCTAAGCTCTATTAACCCCTGTGCAACTTGGCTGTTAATTAAACCCTCTTTAACCTCCTTGGCAAACGCAGTCAATAGTTCATCCAATAAATTCTGCGTTACCTCTTTATTAAGAATATTTTTAATAAAAAATTCAAATTTTAAATAACGAGAAACACCCCCATTTTTAATGTGATATTCAACTAATTCCTGTGCTTTAGACTCACCAAAACCAAGCGCTGCATTATAAAAAGCCTGTGTTTTAACTTTATTTGAATTTAAAATAACCCCGTCACAATCAAAGACCAAACACTGATATTGTGTTAATTCTAAACTCATAACGCCTCCCCTTCTTGACTACGTTTCAAAGCGGACTCTACCTTAAACACATCCTCTGGGACATCAACTGCTAAGCTACCTGGCTGAGTCTCCACCATACGAATTTTTTGTTCCCACTCTAAGAAACGTAAAATTTCAATATCCTCCGATTGCTCAATCCTGCTTTTTTTACCATACTTCCCATAATCGAGTAACTCTTGGCGACTAAAGGCATAAATACACACCTGCTTATAATAATTCTCAGGCTCCCCCTTCGTGTCTTTAAAGCCAGGAATAGCCTGACGGGACATATAAATCATGTGCTTTTGTTCAGTAAAAATAACTTTAGGAATATTAACTGATTGAGGATCCTCCTCGGTTGACAAAGCGCAGTATCCATTAATGACTGAATCTGGAAAGCGTTGTTTTTCATCAATCATATTTAAAATATCACTTGGCTGCACTAAAGGCTCATCACCTTGCACATTAATATAAATATCCGCCTCAATTTTACGGGCGACCTCTGCTAGCCGATCCGTTCCTGTTAACGCATCCTTACTTGTCATAACAACTTGATAGCCTGCACCAATAACTACCTGTGCAATTCGCTCATCATCGGTGGCTATAAAAACAGAGTGTGCACCAACAGCCTTCGCACTCAGTTCTGCAACCCATAAAATCATTGGCTTATCTAATAGTGGTATTAAAGGCTTTCCAGGAAAGCGTGAAGATTGATAGCGAGCTGGAATAACAACAATTGTTTTCATAAAAACTCTTATTTTAGTAATGCATAAACGGAGCTTGAAGGTATGTCATAAAGTGTCGGGGTGATTGACGATAACACTAAAGAAGCTGGCTGTTTTTGATACAGCTGAAAAACATCGTCCGTCTCTTTACGCCGTGGATCATCGGCACTATAACCATCAAAACCTGCTAAATAAATTGCCTTTGCTTGGCCCGATGTTGCAATGGCTAAAGCATACGCAATCACTAATGAATTCGGTAAAATACAATATGAATCTTCAAACATAAAGTTATTGGGCTCAATTGCTAATCCAAAATCCATAATGTTTTGTGTCATTAATTCTGATTTAACATCCTCAGGCAACCGTTGAAAAGGCGTTGCTAATGGCTGTGGTAAATTCGCATGCTCATGACAGTCTGCAAGTAAACGAACAGGATGACAAGCGGCTCTAATATCGATTAAATGCTCATCAATTTTTTTTTGTGTATTTAAAGCAATAACATAAGGTTGATACTCTTTAATATACGACTCAATCGCCTTCCTATGATTTTTAACGCTTGGCCCCGCTCCTAAAATCAGTACATTACGCTTCTTAATAGTCTCAGCAGGTGACCAATTTCCTTTGATCTCTCCAGAAAAAAAATGTCTTGCGGCTTCCAGTGTATTTAAATTAAAACGCTTTCCACCTTCAACATTAAGATGTTGAATTACCGCCAAAATATCTTCGTCATTATAGCGACTATCACCAAGCATCTCTTGAATATAAGAAGGGTGAATTCCATACTGACCAGCCAAGTAATAATAAGGATTTGTTCCCCAGCCATAATGCTTTTGTAAGGGGTGAAAATGAAAACGGATTATCTCAAGCAAAGGCGTCAAATTACCTTGTAATTGGTTACAACTTTGCAACTCTATCGCTAAATACTCTGTCTGGACATTACCAGGACCACGTCCCATACCCGTAACGGTTGCATCAACCCAGCAAACCCCTTGCTGAATCGCCTGTAAAGAGTTCGCTAACGCATTGCCCATGTTATCATGAGTATGAATACCTAGCTCTCCCCGCCAAACAGACTGAAAAGCCTGAACCGTTTCTGTAACATCCTTAGGAGACATACTCCCCATGCTATCGGCAAAATACAAAACATCAATCGGATAATGGTTTGCTTTTTCAGCTAAACGAGTTATTTCAACAACATCACAATCTGCAACTTGCATAAGATTAAAACCAACCAAATAACCGTTATCTTTTAACCAATTTGCAGCAGGTAGACAGCGCTCAAAATCATCAACATAGCAAGCAATTCGAACCAAAGAGACAGGTGAGTTGGTAGCCTCTACAAATAACGTATCAAGAAACTCCTCCACTCCCTGAGCACTTTTTAAAAGCTCACTGCCATTCAGCATGACGCCAATCTTGTTTTCTAACCCTTTTGGAATCGGTAATGCACTTAAAAACTGATCTGAACTAAAGGCATATCCACCTTTAAACCCTTGATTAATAAGCGTTCTAAAACCAATTTCAACAAAGGATACCCCAAGTGAATCCATCGAGTTTAAGTAGTCTATAACTAATTTAGACGAGAAATCCCAGTTATTATAATAACCACCATCTCTCAGGGTACAATCAAGCAATTTAATCATTTAATATTTCCTGTTGTTCTCGCAGACTGAAAACAATAAGCAAGGAACACAATAAAAAAAAGTGTGTACTCATATCGGTGTTTTGTAAAGGCGTTTCAGGTAAAAAAGCCAAACAGCTTGATATGGAAAAAATCAATCCCCCAATAACGACTGGCTTTTCCTCCTTAGAAGCATTTCGCACCCTTCGAGCAAAGAATACAATTAAAAAAATAAAAAATAAAACGATGCTACTAAAAACAAAAACACCCTTCGTTAAAAAACTCATTAAAAATTGATTATGCAATTGTGAGAAACCAAACCCAGCAATGTTCTCATTAAAGTGCTCTTTCGCAAACTGTCTTGTCTCCTCTTTAAGAAAATCTGGAAAAGCATCCTCTCCAATGCCTATCCAAAAAACCTCAGGTATTTTCTCTATCGCAACTTCATAACCCAACAAACGATAGCCAATACTTGACTGCATTGTCTGACGCTCAACATAACGCTCGAACTCCTGTACAGCCTGCTGAGTACGCTCAACAATTGGCTCTCTTATAACATCAATACTTGCTAGGCTAACAAAGGCCGTGCTAAGAACTAAAAAAAACACTGTTTTTGGGTACTTTATCTTTGGAAAGAAGCTTCTAAAAAGATAAAAATAATAGACCCCCCATCCAACTAATGCTTCAGGCCAGCCAATCCAAGCTGTACGACTTTTAGTTGAAATCGCCACCACCAATAAGGCTATTACAAGCAAAATAACCAGACTCAGAAACCAGCGACTTTTTTGATAAGCCCATGGCAGAGCTCCCAATAAGATCACAAAAAAACTGTTTACTATCACCGCATACTTAACCGCATTTGAGTGATGGTTACCTAAGCGAAAGCCATTTATACCTGAAGAGAACCAACCATACTCATAGGCATCTAAAAACCCTAAAGAGACGGCAACTACGCCTCCAATAACCATTAAATACCAAAAAAAATCAAAACTTGGCCTAAGCTTATAGAGTGCAATGGTTAATGCTAAAAAAACCCAGCTTAAGCTCACTACACTTAAAACCGTTATCGCTCTTTTTTCAGGTGAGTCATGTGCAAACGTTACCATCAATGTCGTTAACCAATAAAGCACCAATAAACCGGACCAAACCCAAATCGCATTGGGTATTTCCTTCTTTATTTTAAAAATAACCAAACTACTTAATAAGCAAATTAAGACCAGTATAAATTCAACATTAAAGACAATAACATTACGATAGATATATAAAACAAAAGTGATTGCCAGCAAAAAAAAGAACATCCTTCTGTAGATAAAGTCACTTATTTTCAAGACTACCCTCCTGCTTATAACTCTCTGTATCAAAATAACCGTGGGGCTTCTGTATATCTTGACTGATCAAAGCAACCATCTCTTGTATTTCATTTTCAGCACGAAGAATAAATGCATTTAAATTCTGCAATTCTATTTCTGAGTAAGTACGATAAAGATCCAAGTTCAGCTGATTAAGCTCATTAAAATGAATAATTCTTGAACAATCCTTTAAAGCATCCTCCAATAAAAAAGAAATTTTAGGGGTATTGGACTCAATCGCAACAAATGGAATTTTATTTTTTAAGCACATGCTCACGGCATGGTATCGACCCGTAATCACCATTTCGTACTTTGATAAATAATTAATAAATGCACTTGGTTGTGTTGAAATCTTATGGTCTTCTTTCACCCATTTAAAAATATTTTTTACAAATGGACGGGGACTTTTAAAAAAGTTTGCATTTGACGGGCGAGCAACTACCATAGAGCGAAAATCAAATCCATTCTGATGACAATACGCTTTTAAAATAGGTATTTGGGCTTTAAGTGCCGTATCAATCACACTTACAGATTTATTGGGTTGATGTAAATAATTAGAGGACTTTGCAAAGGTTAAGTCAGGAACATATCTACCTTTTAAGCCAAAAGAGTGTAATTCATCTAGACTCTCTTTATCTCGTACATAAATTAAACGATATGCTTTTAATCTTTCATAAACCTCTGAACTATTTTTATAAAGCGTTGCATTGATTAAATAGCAAGGCGTACACAGTTTTTCTTTGGCATACTCGGCAAATTCTGACAAGGCTCTCGCATGTTTTCGATCAGCGCTATGATGAATAGTCCCTTCACCATTAACAATAATGGCATCAACTTGTGGCTTCCCTATTATTTGACGTTTATGTTTACGCCAGTCAATTCCTACCGGCCAAGTCCACACGATATCGGCTCCTTGCTGTTTAAGCAAATGGATGAGGTTCTCCATCACCAACATGCAGCCATAATGGTTAGTCGGTCTTGTGTCATTAATAATCGCAATACGCATCGTACAATCTCATTTCATTATTCTAAAGTTCTTCAATTTTAAATTGCTCTTTAGGCAGGGCTGAGCGAATAAACAGCTCCTCCTGATTTCCTAAATGGGGGTTACGTTTTCTTGAAATGTTTAAAAAATCCATTATTTTATGATTCCAACGTTTTTTTTGGTACCAGTTATCACTTTTAAAAAAATCAAAACCGTACAACGTTACATGCCCATTACCAATATAACGTCGAATCACATCAAACATCATACAACCCGTTGAAGGATTTGCATCAAAACGCTCATAAAGAGACTGCCACCAATCTAAAGGATAAAAATAAAGCCGCTCAGTTATCTCATCAGTAAATTCATCACGATGCTTAGGCGTCATCCATAAAACAAACTCATACTGTTGCACCAATTGCTCAATATTATCTTGTTCAATTGATACCGCCAATATATCAAGCTTATAGCCGACATGACTTTTCATACTTTCTGGCATGTCCCAAGCACGATTCATACGAATTACCACATCATGTTGATCCACCGGGTAATTTCTACCCAATACCTTTTGTGAGTTTCCAACCAGAGCGATACTTTTATCTTTTAATAAAGATTCAATCTCTGTAAAGTCCTTCATATACAACCCTTGAATTCGGATAACAAGTGCTTTACACGAAAACATCTCATGCAAAGTGCTCTCAATTATTTAACATCACTCTACAGTGCTAGAAGGCTGTCTGAGAACTAAAAATCTACTGCGAAAAATTCATTTTGGTCATCTTTTCAGTTCATTCTCGTTAAATAGCCGTGCTATTCGCCTTAAATGTACTAAAAACCTGCCTCAAAATGACTTTCTCTCGTTACGACTCTAGTTCTCGGACAGCCCCTAGGAGGCTGTCCGAGATACATGAATATCTTTAAACTCAGCTACTACTCTCAAATCTAGCTGAGCATAAATATTCTTAAATGAAGCCTGAAACG
The DNA here is from genome assembly GCA_026990095.1 of Lysobacterales bacterium. Lineage (GTDB taxonomy): Bacteria > Pseudomonadota > Gammaproteobacteria > Xanthomonadales > Marinicellaceae > NORP309. The sequence continues at coordinate 1,156 of JALSIL010000584.1, read as the reverse complement.
CATCATTTTCAGCCAATACTGCAAATACGTTCAGGTCTGGCCGTAACCATTGTGCCGTTAAAAGTGCCGTTCCAACATCGCCAATAATATAAGCACCCTGCTTTAAAAATGGGAGAACATACTCAAAGGCTAAGCTACTCGGCAACAATAATGCACCATACTTTTCAATAAAACCTAATGGATCCTCCTGTACCGTTCTAGGATGGTATTTAACAGCAACAGAAATCCCCTTCTGTTTTAATGAGTCTAAAAACTTAAAAATACGCCCTTCATAACCCGACATTTTTTTTATATTATTTGGATGTGGTATTAACAAAAAAACACCAACGGTTCCTAGCATTTGTAACTCCAGCGCATGCATTTGACAAGTAGATGCCACCACCTTACTGAAATTTTTTATCTGAGCACTCGTAAACCATTTTGGTTCAAGCGTCTCACAGTTTTTTGCCTGCAAAATTGTCATCGCATACTTAGGTTGAAACAGCCAAACTCGTTTAATCCAGTCAGAAGCGCCGACCGTTTTAGGCTCTTGCCACCAAAAACCATAACTTATTTTTTTTAAAAGGCTATTAACGCCATCTTTAATGCTTTTATAAGGACGACCAGAATAAGAGTATAAACCATCATCCAAATACCACCCTTCAACCGCTGGATTAGTGTGTTGACAAAGGTGCATAAGATATTGAAACTCAACACGACGATCACTTCCAACCGCAATAACATCTGGCTGAAAACCTTCAAACAAACACTTTAATTCTCTAAAATTACGCTTCCGTTCAACAATTTTACGCCAACCTTTCGCTTGCCCTAATGTTAAACTCACTTTTTCAAAAGGTGTATCTTTCCAAGCATTAAGCGCATCATAATAAAGATTGTTTTTTAGTCGCTTTTGATCAATTAATACGATTTCAGAAGTCTGTTGTTCAGAAAAAACAGAAGCATGTGCGACCGAAACAAGAACATTCAAAGGCGTCGATGGTAGATACAACACTTTTTTTTTACAATGTGCCATTCAAGACCTCCTTAACAAACGAATCAACACACCAAAAACCTCATCGACACTCAGCCCTTGCAACGAACGTTTTTCGGTTGCGCTGTCTGGAAACTGTTTCAAATAATCGGGCGCACAAGGCGACTCGAGCCGAACCACATTTGC
>JALSIL010000583.1 GCA_026990095.1 Lysobacterales bacterium | reverse complement strand
CCAGACAGTGGAGGTTTGTTTTATACCATGATTGATGGTGGAGATGATTATTTTTCAGATCCTGCCCCTGCCAACGATTCGATTGATTTATACGAATTTAAGCTGGATTGGGATTTTCCTTCGCAGTCAACATTTAACCTAATTAAAAGTTTTCAACCTCCTGAAATTGCAGAGTTTAACTGGACGGTTTGTGGTTTGTTTCAACGAGGTTGTTTAGAGCAAGCAGGAACAGCGGTTAAAATTGACAGTGGTTCGTGGTGGCCGATGCAGCGATTTGTTTATCGAAATTTTGGTACGCATGAAAGCTTGCTTGGCTCGTGGACGGTTGATGCCTTAGCGGTAGGTGATCATGCTGCCCCACGTTGGTTTGAGATGCGCAAAAGTGGAGCAGGGCAATGGTATTTGCACCAACAAGGCACTTATGCTCCTGATGAGGCACATCGTTGGATGTCCAGTATTGCTATGAATGGTCAAGGTGATATTGGCATGGTTTATAATGTGATTGATGCCGCTAACGGTATAAATCCTGGTATTCGATTTACCTCGCGTCGAAGTAATGAGCCTATAGGTCAACTACGCAATGAAGCTTCGTTAATCGAAGGCACTGGTGTGCAAACTTCGACTTTTCGCTGGGGTGATTATTCGTCCATAAATGTTGATCCAGTGGATGATTGTCGATTTTGGATGTCGGCACAGTACATTCAAACTACAGACGATAACAGTTGGAATACACGCATTGCCTCATTTAACTTTCCCGATTGTGTTTCGCTTGTCGTGGACAATCCTGCACAAACAGTTTGCACAGCGGATGATTCCGTTAGTTTTGACTTTAATTTGTCGGGAAATTTCACTGCAACAACCAATCTTTCAGTGTTGGGTTGCCCCAGTGGTGGCAATTGCGGATTCAGTCTTAATCCTGTGATTAATCCCGTGACTAACAGCCAGTTACAGGTGTCTAATTTGTCTGCTGGTGTTGCAGGCGGAAAATACCCAATGACTTTGATAGCCACCGATAGTGTAGATGCCAGTTTGGTTTTTACCACGGCTCTGGAATTGGAGGTTGTGGATGGAGTGCCAATGACGACACAATTGCAATCACCGATAAATGTGGCAACGTTAGTTTCGACAATTTCACGTGTGTTTCAATGGCAGGCAGTCAATAATAGTTCATCCTATTTGTTTGAATTATCCACTGATGCAAGTTTTAACACGATTATTGAATCGCATACAACCAGCTCAGCAAAGTATTTATCCAAGGTGTCTTTGCTTCCAGAAACGCAGTACTATTGGCGCGTGAGGCCACAAAATATTTGCGGGAGCGGCAACACTTCTGTGGTTCGTACTTTTACTTCCGCACCCTTGCCAGGTCAATGCGAAACAGGAATAAGCCCACAAACTGTACAGTTCTACGATTTTGAAACAGGAACGGAAGGGTGGACGAGTCATTCCATTGATGGGACAAACTCGTGGCAATTATCCACCAGTAACCCAGATACAGGCATTCAACATTGGCATATAACTGATATTGTTCACCAATCCGATACGGTATTAACCTCACCCATAATCCCATTACCTCAAGGATTGAATACCCTTACCCTTCATTTTGATAATGCCCAAGACATTGAAGCCAATGGAGTCTCGGCTTGTTGGGATGGTGGCTTTATTGAGGTTTCAGTCGATAATGGCGATACATTCACCGCCATTGCAAGTGACAGATTATTAACCGATAGTTACGATGGTCCACTGCAATCAAACAGTTTAGTACCTGGTCAGAACACTTGGTGCGGAAACCCACAAGCCTATCTTGAATCTATTATTAACTTAGATGAATACGCAGGACAAAACATACAGCTTCGCTTTCGTTTAGTCACAGATGCAGCAGTAGGATTTGATGGATGGGATATTGATTCCGTTAAAATTCAATCCTGTGCCATTGATTTAGGTATTCTTTTTAACAATGGATTTGAGAATTAGTTATAATGTCATTCTAAATATAAGAAAACATAAAATGAACTGCACTCAATACATCCAATCAATCACCGCAAGTTTTAACCCAAAAATAGCCTTAGTTCTTGGTTCTGGGCTTGGTGAGTTTGCTGACTCCATAGAGAAAATTGCTGAGATTTCTTATGATAAGCTCGATGGGTTTCCTATTTCTGCCGTTAAAGGACATGCGGGTAAATTAATTCTTGGTTCAGTCGGTGGCACGCAAGTTATTGCCATGCAAGGTCGAGTGCATTACTACGAAAATGCCCAGGTCGAAGCCATGAAAACTCCAATTCATTGTTTTAAAGAGTTGGGTTGTGAATTAATTATTTTAACCAACGCCGCTGGCTCGTTGGATACCAATGCAGGGCCTGGCAGTGTCATGGTGATAGATGATTATATCAACTTTACAGGCGTTTCGCCTTTGTTTTCAGAAACAGGCAATCAACGCTTTGTTAATATGGTTAATGCCTATGATAAAAAGTTACGGCAAAAAATTCACCGCATTGCAGAGGAAAATAACATTTATTTGAGTAAAGGTGTTTATGCTTGGATGTGTGGACCACAATTTGAAACCCCTGCTGAAATCAATGCATTACGTGTGTTGGGAGTTAATGCTGCAGGCATGTCAACCGTACCCGAAACCATTATTGCCCGCCAGCAAGAGATGAAAGTGTTGGCTTTATCTGTTATCACCAACTACGCCGCAGGCATGGATGACGGTGAATTATCGCATGAACAAACCATGAAATATGCCAATAAAGCTGCCACTAACTTCAAAATTATTCTGACTGAATTTATTCAAAACTATGGTTAAAAAATAACTAATCGTTTAAAATGAACGAATCGAACGATTTGGAGTAACTAATGGAAGTTTTAAGTGCAAACAAAGCCAAAACACATTTTGGTGAAATGTTGATGAAAGTTCAAAGAGAACCGATTAATGTTACAAAAAATGGTAAATCTGTGGCAATTGTCATTGCAACTGAAGAATATCAACAGTTGAAACTACAAGCGTTACGTTCGGCATTGATTGAAGGTGAGGAGAGTGAAGACATGGAAAATTTTTCGATTGATGCTATTAAAGCTGAGTTAGATGGCTCGATTTAAGGTTTCAGCTAAAGCTAATAAGGATTTATTAGATATTGGTTTATATACACAAAACAAATTCGGGATACAACAACGAAATAAATACTTGGATAGCATTGTTGCTAAATTTGAAATCTTGGCAAATAAGCCAGAATTAGGACTAAAAAGAAGTCATCTTAGAGTGGACTATTATTCAAGTTTTATTCAAAAACACATCATATTTTATAAAAAGTATAACTATGGCATTCGTATAATCAGGGTTCTTCATCAAAGTATGGACTTTGATAATCATTTATAACAGGTAGAAGTTTGTGACATTCCTCCCGCAAGAAATAATAAAAAACAAACGAGACGGTAAAGTCTTGTCTCAAGGCGAGATTGACTTTTTTATTCAAGGTATTGCCAACAATACAGTCAGTGAAGGGCAAATAGCCGCTTTTGCCATGGCTGTCTTTTTTCAAGGCATGAATGCTCAAGAACGCATCGATTTTACTCAAAGCATGGTGAAGTCGGGTGATGTGATGGATTGGTCGGATATGAATCTAAACGGCCCAATATTAGATAAACATTCTACAGGTGGAGTTGGTGATAAAATAAGTTTGATGTTGGCTCCTATTATTGCTGCCTGTGGTGGTTATGTACCAATGATTTCGGGTCGAGGTCTTGGGCATACGGGTGGAACTTTAGACAAATTTGATGCCATTCCTGGATATAATGCAACACCTGATAATAGTTTATTTCGTCAAACGGTTAAAGAAGTGGGTTGTGCTATTATTGGACAAACAGCTAACCTAGCTCCTGCCGATAAACGGTTTTATGCCACTCGCGATATTACCGCAACCGTTGATTGCATTCCATTAATAACCGCTTCAATTCTATCCAAAAAATTAGCAGAAGGTTTGGATGGTTTAGTGATGGATGTCAAAACAGGCAATGGTGCTTTTATGGAAAATTTAGATGATGCCAAAGAATTGGCTCAAGCCATTGTTGATGTTTCAAGTGTCAATACCACAGCCATTATTACCGATATGAGTCAAGTCATTGGTTATACCGCGGGCAATGCTTTGGAAGTTTCTGAAACTATTGATTATTTGACAGGAAAAAGTCAAGAACCAGTCTTGCATCAATTGGTCGAAACTTTATGCTCGCAGATGTTGTTGCAAGGCAAACTTGTGAACAACTTTGATGAAGCGGTTATCAAAGTCAATAAAGTCATCAAAAATGGTCAAGCCGCTGAAAAATTTGCCAAAATGGTGTCGGCCTTAGGTGGACCAATTGATTTATTAGAAAATCCTGATAAGTATTTAGTCAAAGCAAAAATCACCCAACCAATTTATCCTCAACAAACAGGTTATGTCAACACAATGGACACTCGCATGATTGGAATGGCGGTGGTCGAGTTAGGAGGAGGAAGAAAAGTGGCAACAAATGCCATTGACTATTCTGTTGGCTTTAGTCATTTTTGTCATGTTGGAGATAAAGTTGAATTAGATACACCTTTGGCATTTGTGCATGCGAATACACAAGAGCAAGTTGATGCTTCAACGGTTAAACTACAAAAAGCAATTACTATTAGGCAAGAAAAGGTGCATAGACCAGTCGTTATATTGAATAAAATCAGTTAAAGAGACCTTTGCATAACTCGTGACACGTGTTATGCAAAGGTTTCTTAAATTCAATTGTGTGTTCTCTATCGGATTGTGGGTAATAATTGGGTGCGTATTAGGCTGAAAATTACACCGTTTTTTAGGCTTGACTATCTCCTGTCAACTCGTCAGCCTTATCAACAAAGACTCTGCGGTAACAATATCACCTTCTGCCACTAAGATTTTATCCACAATCGCATCAACAGAAGCTTTAAGTGTTAGTTCCATCTTCATGGCTTCCATCACGGCTAAGGTTTGGTCGGCTTTAACTTTGTCACCAACTTTTACTTTTATTTGCAGTATTTTGCCTGGCATGGGTGAAACAATATCACCTTTATTGATATTTGATGCTTCGTTTTGGTGATTGACCTTGGTGAAGATGTAGCGTTTGTGTTGTGAGACTAACTGCAATTGCGATTGGTTTTGGTGTATAATCGCAGAACCATCAATTTCAATTGAATTGCCATTGTCGAAAATAACTTTATTGCCATTTATGCGTGCTTTAACTTGAATTTCTTGCTCGTGATAAATCCATGCATAAGTACTAAAATAAAATCCTGAATTGCTCCACCCCTCATTGCCTGACCATGCGGATAATGCTGTATTTACGTTTGATTTGGCAATCAAGGTAGCAATGACTTTATTATCAGCTTTTGGAATTTCAATTTTTAGTTGCCCACTATCTAAAGAGTTGGTAAAAACGATATTTTCTCTAAACTCGATGGAATCAATCAATCCCGATAAAAAGCCTAAGTTGGTTTTTACCCCGATAATAAAGGTGTTGTCCAAATGGTATAATACTTTTTCGATACAACGTTCGCGCTTTGTTGCCCAACAAACTGTTTTGGCAATCATGGGGTCAAAGTGAATACTGATGTTGTTGTTTTTTTCGATACCAGTATCAATTATGGTATTTTGTCCTTCACTAAACTGCACCTCTTCCAATAATCCTGTGGCAGGTAAAAATCCATTAAAACTGTCTTCGGCATATATTCGTGCTTGAATGGCATGACCATTGCATTTTATTTCATCTTGCTTAAGTGGCAATTGCTTGCCAGCTGCGACATGAATTTGCCATTCAACTAAATCAGTTCCAGTTATCATCTCGGTGACACGGTGCTCCACTTGCAAGCGAGTGTTCATTTCCATAAAGAAAAAGTCATCGCTCTCGACAATAAATTCTATGGTTCCAGCACCTTGGTAATTCACTGCTTTGGTGGCTGCAACGGCTGCAGCGTACATTTTGTTTTTTGTTTCTTGATTGATGCAAGTTGAGGGTGCTTCTTCGACTATCTTTTGGTAGCGGCGTTGCGAAGAACAATCGCGTTCAAATAAGTGCACAACATTGCCGTGGCTATCGGCAAAAACTTGCACCTCTATGTGCTTGGGCTTGGTGATAAATCGTTCTAAAATCACATGGTCATTGCCAAAAGATTTGATTGCTTCGCGTTTGGCGGAGAGTAGGGCTTCGGTAAATTCAGAGGATTGATTAACAATTTTCATGCCTTTGCCACCACCACCAGCACTGGCTTTAATTAACAAGGGATAACCAATCTCATCGGCTTTGGCTTGTAAAAACTCAACCTTTTGTTCATCACCATGAAATCCGGGCACACAAGGAACGCCTGCGGCTATCATGCTCTTTTTAGCAGCGGCTTTTGAACCCATTAATTCAAGTGCCTCAATTGGTGCACCGATAAAAATCATCCCAGCTTGGGCAATTTTTTGAGCAAATTCTGCTCGTTCGGATAAAAAACCATAACCAGGGTGAATGGCATCAACATCATTCTCTTTAGCAATTTTAATAATGCTATCGGCATCTAAATAAGATGCTGTGGGTGATTGGGCGTTAACCACAAATGCTTCATCAGCCATCTGTACATGCATGGCATTGGCTTCGATTTGTGCATAAATTGCAACGGTTTTAATGCCTAGTTTGGTGCATGTTTGTATGATTCGGCAAGCAATTTCGCCACGATTAGCGATTAATATTTTTTTAATTGTCATTTGATGGTATCTTTTTTATTATCAAGTTTCAGGTACGACGGAATAGTTGTCATTCTGTTAAGCATGATTTTATCACCATCAAGGATAACTTGGTAGAGATTGTCGTATTCGTTTTCGTTAATGGCTTGAATTTCTTTGTGGCTAAGCAGAGCCGTAAGTTTAGGTGTTGTGTTGCTGTGCCCAACAACAAGGATAGAACCTTCAAGCAGCTTTAATTGACTAGCAAATTCTTCCAGTTTGTGCGGATCATAGCTCTCTATTGGTAAATTAAGGAATTTAGCCAATGGTGCAGCTGTTTCTTGCGTTCTTTTATAATTGGTTGAAAAAATACGAGATATTCCAATAAAGGCCAATGTTTTTGCAATATTTTTTGCTCGAAACTCGCCAATTGCTGTTAATGAAGGATTTTCTCCTGCTTGTTTTTCCGCATGACGAACTAAATAAATAGTGGTTTGTGAATAGGCTACCTGACCAATCAGCAAGCTGACAATAAATAACAAGGTTTTCATAATGTTTCTCAAAAAAATTGATAACATTATACCCTAATCCCGATATAGAAAGGTGTTTTCTATATCGGGATTAGGGTTATAGCAAACTATTAAAAGTTTAGCTTGAATCGAATAATTTTATAAATAGCTACAACAAAAATTACGGGCAGCATAATAATTATCAATGGTAAAGCTAGGATTAATAATAAAATTAATTTGGCTTTCGACAGGCTTGATATTTTTATTACTGAGCTCATGCCTAGAGGCATTTTAAACCCTGCACCACCAGCTTGTGCAAAAGGATTGTTGAAATCGCCTTGTGCCGTTTGGTTTTTATCAATGACTTCGCCTTCGATGACTTTATCTGCTTCGCACGCTCGCGAGAGTTGGTCAATTAACATAAAAGAGACACTGGGAATTTCTCCAGTGATGGTTATTTCATGTTGGCCTAGGGTTAAAACGGATGCTTTTTCGCAGGGACCAATGAGTCGGTACTCTAAGTCTGAAATTTGTTCAATGCTGCCAAACTGATGCCAGCCATTAAAGAAAT
>JALSIL010000582.1 GCA_026990095.1 Lysobacterales bacterium | reverse complement strand
GGCAAAGCTTGAAGAAGATAAAGTTAAAAATTTAGAAGAAGGTAAAAAGTTTTTAGCCAAGAAAGCCAAAGAAAAAGGCATCAAAAAAACCGACTCTGGTATTCTCTATGAAGTGATGAAAGAAGGAAACGGTGCTAAACCTGGTTCTGCTAATGCAACTGTTGTGGTTCATTATGTTGGTACATTAATTGATGGAACCGAATTTGATAGTTCAGTTAAGCGTGGTCAACCGGCAACATTTGCCTTAAATCAAGTTATTAAAGGGTGGACCGAAGGTCTGCAATTAATGAATGCAGGGTCTAAGTACCGCTTCTATATTCCACCTGAGTTAGCTTATGGTGCTGATGCTCGTCCTGGTTCTGTTATTGGACCAAACAGCACACTTATTTTTGAAGTTGAATTACTTGAAGTTAAAGACGATAAAAAATAAGCAGTTAGGGCTTTATAAAATAAAGAAAAAAACCAGCAAATTGCTGGTTTTTTTTATGCCTCAATACAAATATTGTTTTGGATAAACTGTGCAATTATTTCGTTAGTATCACTTAATGCGGTATGTGCATCAATATCGAAAACAGCAACCAGTGTTTTGACAATGGATTGAATATCAGAGCTTTGTTCTAATTGTTGGTAAATTAGTGCCGATGTTTCATTTAATTCAAAGTATTTGCCAGTAGCGGGTTCCAGCAATAAAATGCCCTTATCAGCAACTGGAGTGCGAAGTATTGCAGGGTTTATCATTAGCATTGGCGTTTCCAAAACAGTAATTATAAATTTTGATTATAGCATTAGTTTTTAATGTCTTGTTGTTTGATTAATAATTCTTCGAGAAGCTTGAGTCTTTGTGTCGGTTTCATGGCTAATAAGTGCAAAGCAAAGGCTTGTTTTTCTTCATGGGTCAGTTGTGTCATGTGTTGCCTCATGGTTCTTTTGTATCGTGGTGCAAATGACGTAATCATGGCTCGCAGTGGGGCTTGTTTGTCCTTTTCAAATTGACTAATGAATCGTGTTAATTTGTTCTTTTGCATGGCTTGTCTTTTTTGTTTCGGGTTCAAACGATTGTACTTTTGCCTTAATTGTTTTTTTTGTTGTGGTGAGAGGTTGTTAAAGCGACGTTTAGCTTGCCTTATTTGCTTCTTTTTTTCTGCAGGTAGTTTTTCAAAACGCATGTATTTGTTCAGAATGGCTTTTCTTTGCTGCGTATTTTTATCTTTAAATCGGTTTAGAATTTGCCTTGTTTTTTGCCTTTCTTGTTTGGGTTTCTGAATCCAAAGACTCGTCTTATTAGCAAGAAAATCTTGGGTTTTATCATCAAGCGTATTCCAGTCCGATGCAAAGGGGGCTAAAAGTTGCTGTTGTTTTAAATCCAATGAGTTCCAATCTATGCTATTGGCATTGTTACTAAAACATGTAAATACAATGATTAAATAAATAAATTTCATTTCAAACTTCCTTAAATATTAATCGATTCTTCATGGGCTAACCACAAATAGAAATCCAAATCCTCCGAAACATCCATGTCCTCAGCAAGTGTAAAGTTGTTGCTGACGATTTCAGTTGCTCTAGGATTGTTTGTTGGAGCCTTATTTGTCAAAGGATTTAATACATAAACACTAATAACAATGCTGGCAGCAAGAGGCACAAGCCAAAAAAGACGACCCAATGTTGAACCAAAAGTTTGACTTAATGCCAATTGCCTTGACTGGTTAAGCTTTGAGCGTATTTCTGCAGAAAGACTGTTTCCACTTTCTTTTAATATTTTATCCACTGAGGTTTTTAATTGCTTATTCATTTGTGTTCACCTTTGAACGTAAATTAGAGAGTGCTCGGTAAAGGTGTGTTTTAACACTGCCTTGCGAGCATTTCATTGATTGTGCAGTTTCAGACACGGATAGACCTTCCCAAATGCGACACATAAAAGATTGTAATTGCCTTGTTGGTAAGTCGTTTAAAGCGACTTGTAAGTGTGAAAGTGTCATTTCGTTATTTATTTGGTTAATGATGTCAATTTGATTTGTGTCTTCAACTTCTCTAAGAGGTTTATCATGTTCTTCATTTGCCATTAGAAATCCAAATAATGTCTTTTTCTTTGCATTGGTGCGATGGAAATCGGTTACTCGATTATGAATCATGCGATAAAACAAAGCTTCCCAGCAAGAACGGTCTTTTTTGGAGTATTTCTGCACAAATTTAATCATCACATCTTGCACAACATCCAACGCATCTTCTTGATTCTTTAATGACATAAAAGCAATGGCATAAGCTTTTTTTTCATGCGCAATAAAAAATTGGTTAAGTCGTGCCGTATTATCCATTGATTCAATAGCGGTTTGATTGATTGTTGTCGTAATCATAACATGTCATGAATGAGAGTGCTTTATTAATAGTTGTCTCTTTAACGCTGGCTGGCATTTATGGTTTACAATAGAGTGTAAAATAAAATATTCATCAGAGTTTATGCACAAAACTCATTTTTATGTGGAGATGATGATAGTTTAAGATTGTTGTTACAAGTATTTTTTATTAACACTTTATAACGTATTGATATATAAGTGAATAATGTTAATGGTTAAAGTTTAACCAAATTGAAGAGTTTGTTATTATAGCTGTATTTTTAGAGGGTAAATTGTAACTTATCCACAGACTTATTCACAATTTCTGTGGATAAGTCGTAATAAGATATTAAAACAACAACTTAGGGCAGGTTTGTAGAAAAAATCTAACTTTTTGCTCTAAGGTCTTGATTGTTAATTTTAAAAAATAAGGCTTGTTTTATTGGTCGAATAAATTAACATACCCTTATGTCATCACTTCACCAAAATACCATTCAAGTTGCATTGCCAGTTCCTTTTGCGGATGGATTAAGCTATCTTGTGCCAGATGCAATAGCCATGGACTCAATTAGCATTGGCAAACGCGTTGTTGTGCCATTTCGGAATAAAAAAATGGTGGCGATTGTGATTGCAACTCATGGCGGCGAGTTTACTAAAAATTTAAAAACCATCCTTAAGGTTTTGGACTCCTCGGAGTTTATGACGCCTAAAGTGCTAAAGTTTATGCATCAGGTGCATCGTTACTACTTAATGCCATTGGGCGAAGTGATTTTTACTGGAGTTCCAAAATGGTTTAAAAATACCGAAAACCCGCCTTTGCCAAAGGAAATATGGTGGCAAGTTAAACAACGATTAACTCAGGATGAAATAAGGACTCGATTTAAGAGCGAAAAGCAACAAAATATCTTTAAATACCTGCAAGAAAATGGCCCCTTGCAAAGCAGACAAATGAGTCACATTGAAAAGGGGGCATCGGTGCATTGCAATGCGTTGCTGAAAAAAGAAGCATTAATCAAATCTGACTTATGTTTTGTTGATGCTCAGCCACCGAAAGATCCAGATTTCACCTTAACTGACGACCAAGATGTGGCAGTCAAAACGATTTCACACGTTAATGGTTTTGAAGCTTTTTTATTGGATGGCATAACGGGCTCGGGCAAGACAGAAATTTATATTCGTTTGGTAAAAGAACTGGTTAATCAAGACAAGCAAGCACTGGTGCTCGTTCCTGAAATTGGTCTCACGCCGCAATTGTTTCATGAATTTGCCCATCGCATACAGGGGCGTGTGGCAGTTTTTCACTCGGGATTGACCGCAATCGCTCGTGCCAGAGCGTGGCAGAAGGCTAAATTGGGTGAAATTGATGTGATTGTTGCCACCCGTTCAGGAATCTTTACACCGTTTAAAAATCTTGCCATGATAATAGTCGATGAAGAACATGACCTAAGTTTTAAACAACAAGACGGTTTCCGTTACTCCGCTCGTGACTTAGCCGTTATGCGCGGAAAGTTGGAAAATATCCCCGTTATTTTGGGTTCTGCTACACCATCACTGGAAACTTTTAATAATGCCAAGCTAGGAAAATACAAATGGTTGCGATTGCGGCAACGCACCAATAAACAAGATTTGCCATCCATTCAAGTGCTGGATGTGCGCTCACATAAAATGCAAAAAGGTTTATCCAAAGTGGTGTTGCAACAAATTGATGCAGAAATTCAGAAAGGCAATCAAGCCTTAGTATTTCTTAATCGTCGTGGATGGTCACCCAAATTAACCTGTAATGACTGTGGCTGGGTGGCAGAATGCGACGAATGCGATACTTACGTAACCTACCACAAACACATAAACCGTTTACGCTGCCATCATTGCGAACGAGTCTACGGCATACCCGAATTTTGCCCCGAATGTGGTTCACAAAAAGTCGAAACCATGGGTGTCGGTACAGAAAAAATTCACGTGGGCATTGAAAACAACTTAAAAGATGCAAAGGTCATTCGCGTTGACAGAGACACGGTTAAAACGCCCAATCAATGGCAACGCACGGTGGATGAAATCAAATCAGGTATTCCCTGTGTTATGGTTGGCACACAAATGTTATCCAAGGGACATGATTTCCCCAATTTGACATTGGTGGTAATTGTTAATGTCGATAACAGCTTTTTCTCTTTGGATTTTCGTGCCACCGAACACTTGTCGCAATTAATGATACAAGTCTCAGGGCGAGCAGGGCGTAAGGATAAAATCGGCAAAGTAATTATCCAAAGTCAGTGCCCTGAACACGAGTTTTTTAAACTACTGCTTGGTAAGAGTTACGAAGATTATGCCCACCACGAATTGCAACAACGCACAGAAGTGGGCTTTCCTCCAGCCAGTTTTATGGCAATTATCCGTGCCCGCTCGCGTAATGAAAAACAACTAGAAGATTTTTTTGATAACATTTTAACTAACACAAACCAAAACCCAACCGTTTCTATCATGGGACCAATTCCTGCACCCATGTACAAAAAAATGGGTCAATACCAAATGCAACTCATCTTCAACGGCAACGACCGCAAATCCCTGCACCAAAGCCTATCGCACATCGTGTATTTTCTAAGAAACAATAAAATCTGCAACAATATCATCTGGAGCTTAGATTTAGATCCGATTAATTTGAGTTGAATATAAATTTCTATAATTGGGAATATAGTCATGATGTGATAGAATTGATTTTATATTTCTATCTCTTACTAAGAGGATTAAATGAAAAAATTAATATTGATGGAACCAAAAAATCAAACTTTTCAAGAGCTGATTGGAAATGGAGTGAAGTATATCGTTCCTAGATTCCAGCGTGACTATGCTTGGAATCAAGAACAATGGGAAGATTTGTGGGCAGATATAGAAACTTTAAAATATGAATATTACCATTATATGGGTTATATTGTTTTAAAACAGATTGATAAGCATGATTTTGAAATTATAGATGGACAGCAACGTTTAATAACACTGTCATTAGTTATTATGGCAGCTATTAAGCAAATCCAAAATTTAATTGATGAGGAAATAAATGTTAAGGATAATGAGGAAAGAATTGCTGTTCTAAAAGATAGATTTATAGGCTCTAAAAATCCTATTTCATTAAGTGTTGATAGCAAGTTATCTTTAAATAGAAATAATAATACCCATTTCAGGTATATTTGTTCAAACTTGAAAATATCAAATACCCGAGGTCTCACAAAAACCAACAAACTAATTAATCTTGCTTTTAAATTTTTTGAAGTTAAAAGCATGGGTTCTACAGGAAGTGAATTAGCTAAATTTATTGAAGAGTTATCAACTGGGATGATTTTTACAAAGATAGTGGTACAAGATGATATTAATGCATATAAGATATTTGAGACTTTAAATGCAAGAGGAGTGCAACTATCCACTCCTGACCTATTGAAAAATTATATATTTTCAATAGTAACAAAAAATAATGATGTTCCCGACAATGATTTAGATGATTTGGATGAACAGTGGGCTGGAATTATATCGCAACTTGGGGAATCTAATTTTACGGATTTCATTAGGTACCATCACAATTTCCAAGAAAATTTAATCACCAAAAAAGCTCTATTTAAATCAGTTCGTTCTTTGGCAGATACACCAAAAAAGGCAATTAACTATTTGAAATCACTAACTGAGTTCTCACCATTGTACGCCTCTTTGTTGAACCCTTCAGATGCATGGTGGAGAAATTTAGCAGATAATACCTATTTAGATAGTTTACCTTACCTTGAAGGGCTTAGATTATTCAATATTAAACAACCATTGACTGTATTGATGATTGCATTTAACAAATTTTCCTCAAAGGAGTTCTGTAAAACTATTAAATACTTATATGTTTTATCAATCAGATATAATGTGATTTGCCATTTATCTCCAAACGAACAAGAAAAACTATACAATAAAATGGCTGTAAATATTTTTAAAGGAGAATACAAAAGAGCAAGTCACATTAAAAATGGTACTGAGTTTAAGAAACTATATCCCGATGATAATACTTTCTTGAGTTCATTCCAATACCATAAAATGCCTAGTAGGCAATCTCCCAAAAAAATTAAATACTTGCTTGCTCAGATAGAAGCACATCTTGGGAATAAGGCAGATTATACTAAAGTAGTTTTAGAACATGTATGCCCATATAACCCTGATGAACATTGGTATGAATATTTTGGTGAAAACATACATGATATTCATGATAGGTTGGGAAATATGTTAATTCTTGATAAAGATGAGTTAAAACGAAATGATTTTGCAACAAAGAAAGAATATTACTCCAATTTAAACTTTAAACTCGCACAAAAAATTTCAACATACTCAAAGTGGAATATAGAAAACGTAAATGATTATCAAAAGTGGTTAGCAGAAAATGCAGTTCAAACATGGAGAGTTGATTAATATAGTACTTGATGGATAAGGTTCATCCTTGTATCTACAATCACGAGAGAAATTTTTGTTGTGCTTGATTGCCAAGAGTTACAAAATCAAATCTTTTGGTATGCCCTTAGGAATCGCATCCAATAATCGTTTGGTGTATTCTCTTTGCGGGTTTTTGTAGATATTTTCTGCGGTGTCTAGTTCGACTATTTTGCCTTGGTTCATAACACCGACTCGATCAGAGATATAGTTGACGACCGATAAATCGTGAGAGATAAAAATATAAGTAAGGTGCATGTCTTGTTGCAGGTCTTGCAGGAGATTCAACACTTGTGCTTGAACTGACACATCTAAGGCAGAAACCGATTCGTCGCAGATAATAAATTCGGGTTCGACACCGATGGCGCGAGCAATACAGATTCTTTGGCGTTGACCACCTGAGAATTCGTGTGGATATCGGTTTAAATGTTGGGGTTTTAAATCCACTTTGTGCATTAATTCTTGGGCACGGGCAAAGCGATCTTTTTTGCTTTCACCAATGTTGTGAATTGCCATAGGTTCGGTGATGATATCGCCAATGGTCATGCGCGGATTGAGTGAAGAATAGGGGTCTTGAAAAATGATTTGCATGCGTGAACGCATTTTCCGCATGGCTTCCTTACCCAAATCCATAAGATTGATACCATTATAAATAACATCGCCGCTAGTGGCTTTTTGTAGACGTAAAATGGTGCGTCCCAGTGTTGTTTTGCCACAGCCTGATTCACCGACAAGTCCTAAGGTTTCGCCTTTGTGTACAACGAAGCTGACATCATCAACGGCTTTGACGTGGCGTTGAACGCGTCCAAATAATCCTCCTTTGACGGGAAACCATGTTTTGAGGTTTTTAACTTCGAGCAAAACAGGATGCGAGTCAATATCAGACTTATCAGGTTTAACCATCGGTTCAAACTTTTCAGGTGGCACTTGTTTTTCTGTGCCGTCTTCTTCCATATAGTCGGATACAGTCAATAAACGTTTGGGATTGCCATCAAGCATAGGGCGAC
>JALSIL010000581.1 GCA_026990095.1 Lysobacterales bacterium | reverse complement strand
GGCGGCTTCGTTGCTTTGTTCTTTTTTGCATTCATCTAAAAAAGATTGCAATTTTGAATTTTTCTCCACGGCACGCAATGCCAAAGGATGTTCTGGAGCAACGGCTAAATAGCTAACACCAAATAAAGTGTCTGGGCGTGTGGTGTAAACCGATAATTTATCCGAATAATCTTCCACTTCAAAATCTAACTCTATGCCTTTTGACTTACCAATCCAGTTTCGTTGCATGGTTTTAACCGAATCAGGCCAGCCAGTTAAATTATCAATTTCAGATAATAGCTCTTCAGCATAAGCGGTTATTTTCATCGACCATTGTGGGATGGTTTTCTTTTCAACCAATGCACCACTGCGCCAACCTCGACCGTCTATGACTTGTTCGTTGGCTAACACGGTTTGATCAACAGGGTCCCAATTGACCGTTGCATCTTTGCGGTAAACTAATCCTTTATCAAGTAATTTAGTAAAAACTAATTGTTCCCATTTATAGTATTTGGGATCACAAGTAGCCAATTCTCGTGACCAATCATAAGCCAACCCCAATTGTTTAAATTGTTTGGTCATGTAATCCATGTTTTCATAGGTCCATTTGGCCGGAGCCGTGTTGTTGTTAATGGCTGCATTTTCAGCAGGCAAACCAAATGCATCATAGCCCATGGGCTGCATGACATTTTTTCCTAACATTCTTTGGTAGCGTGAAATGACATCGCCAATGGTGTAATTGCGAACATGTCCCATGTGTAAATTACCACTAGGGTAAGCAAACATGCTTAAACAATAAAATTTTTCTTTACTTGAATCTTCGGTTACCTGAAAAGTTTTGTTTTTATCCCATGTTTTTTGGATGGCTTTTTCTAAAGTCTGTGGATTATACTGCGCAGTCATTTGTATCGTGAATTTAATTATAATGGCTTATTATAATTTTAATGCGACTCTTTGACTAGTTTTGGGTTATTTTAAAGTTTAATAACACAATCTCTTCCTTTGTTCTTCGCCTGATAAAGGGCTTCATCCACCCGATGTATCCATTGGCTTAATGTTTCCCCTACATTATATTGAGCGATCCCTAAAGAAACTGTCATTTTACTTTGCTGAATTAAGTTTGCTTTTTTCACTTTTTTTCTTATTTTTTCAGCCAGAGCATAACCGTCTTGAGAAGCACATGGACAGACAATCAAAAACTCTTCACCGCCATACCGAAAAATTGGATAATTATCATCCAATGTCTCTTTTATAAGTTGTGAGATATTCACCAACGCTTTATCACCAACTAAATGACCATAATCATCATTGATTTTTTTAAAGTGATCCAAATCAAGTAAAATTAATGTTGCTAAGGTATTGTCTTTTTGAATTTTTACCCATAGCTTATCCAAGTAAAGTTTGAGTGCTCTTCTGTTGCCTGTTTCCGTCAAGTAATCTTCTGAGGCAATTTTTTTTAATTCTTTTTCTTGCTCTCGAAGTCCTTGGGTGAAGCGAAAAGCAATGATGTTAGATATCGATACACTAAAAACAATGATAATAATGTCAATGGTATTAAAATAAGAAATAAATTTGGGAGAATAAACCAAAAGGATGACAAAGTTTATTAAAAGGGCATAGCGAGGTTTAGCAACGAAAAAAGTGGAGAGCATCGCTGGATAAATCCAATTAACCATGTGCCCACCATTAATATAAAAAGAAATGGAGCCGCCAACTTGTGCCACCAATAAGAACAATAAACTTGGGTACTTTGTTTTTCTGGTATGATAAACATAGAAAAAAACGAGAATCATGCCAATAACAATCATGATATCCAGTACAACCATTGCCCAATCGCCTTGCATGTAGCGAAAAAACACAAAGGGAGTAATTCCTAAACCACAAACAACGGATAAAACAAGAAGTAATTTTTCTTGAGTCGTTCTTTGCTGTATTGTATTTCTCTCCATAAACAACAACTTATTTATAATATTTTGCTAAATACTAACCTATCCTTAGCATTATTTCATTAACTTGCTCGCAAATTAAGCGTAAAACCTCTATTTTGAGAGTAAAGATTGCAACAAGTCTCTTGAGTATAGCTTTTTATGTGACAAACTCATGTTGATTGCCGCGTACATGATTTTATTAATGTTTTTTAATTCATCTCGAGCCAATTTCTCCCCATTAATAAAGCGAGCCAAATCTGATGCGGAACACAATTTTAATTTTTCTTGAGTGGTCTTAACCAAACCATGGTTTTGATCCATTGTTAACCAGTCATTAGGGTTTTTAAATTGATTGACTGACAACTCAAAACCAACATATTTCAGCAGCTGAAACTCAAACTTACGTAGCAGCAGAGATAGTTTCATATTGGGTAAACTGTGCAATGCTGTTTTATAGGACTTAAAAAGCAATTCTGCCACTTCTCCTTGTTGCAAACTAAAGTGCAGCAACTCATTTAAATACAAAGCCGACATTCGGTCAACCAACTTTGTCAGTTGGTAGTTCTCCACAACATTTATCGAAGTCAAATTCTTCAAACTGGATTTTCCATAGAACTGGATAGATAAAAAATTAAAGTATTGCAATTGCGATTTTAGCTGTTTATTTTTTTTTATTCCCTTTGCAATAATATGTAACAAACCAAACTCTTGACTGAAAAATTCAATAATAAGAGAACTATCTTTAAATGGTCTCATGTGAATGATATAACCCGATGCCTCTTGGTATTTAGCCATCAAAAATCATCTTTATAACCGAGTTGTTGCAATAATCGATTATTATCTGCCCAAGCTGACTTTACTTTTGCCCACAGTTTGAGATGAACCTTTTTACCGATGAGGTCTTGAATTTCTTTTCGGGCATTAATACCAACCGACTTTAACGAGTCACCACCCTTGCCTATTAACATGTTTTTTTGTTGTTCCCTTTCCACCCAAATAAGGGCATGAATATGCACAATATCCCCTTTGTCTTTATACGACTCAACTTCAACGGTTAAACTGTAAGGTAACTCTTGATGCAAGCGCAGCATTAGCTGTTCACGAATCAATTCTGAAATCAAGTATTTTGTTGACTTATCAGTCAATTGATTTTCTTCATAAAAATTTTCTGAATCTGGCAATAATTGATAAATTTTATTTTCCAAATCCTTAGTTCCTTTGCCTTTTGAAGCTGATATATAAAATATCTCTGCGAACTCGTATTTTTGAAAGATGTCATTCGCAAATGGTAATAACTTTTCTTTATTCTTAATTAAATCAGCCTTGTTAATCACCAGCACTACAGGAGTCTGAGTATATTTAAGTACTTTTAATGCTTGTTCATCATCTTTAGTCCACTTCAATGCCTCAACTAAAAACAGAATTAAATCCACATCTAAAACTGCAGAAGCTGCTGCTTTATTCATGTACTTGTTGAGTGCTTTTTTATAACCTTGATGCAATCCTGGTGTGTCAATAAATAATATCTGTCCTTGGTCTTTTGTTGATATCGCCATAATTTGGTGACGCGTTGTTTGGGGCTTTGCCGTAACAATGCTCACTTTCTCGCCAACAATGCGATTTATAAGGGTGGATTTACCAACATTTGGACGCCCGATTACTGCCACATAGCCGCATTTGTTTTTCATGATTTCTCTATTTTATTTAGCACTAATTGTGCTGCGATTTGTTCGGCTTTTTTTCTGCTTCTGTGCATTGCTTTTTCAGCTATATTTAATTCCTCAACCACGCATTTTATGGTGAAAGTCATTAAATGGTCTTTTCCTTGAGTAGAAACCAATAGATAATTTGGTGCATTCATGCCATTTTGCTGAAGGTATTCTTGCAGTCTTGTTTTTGCATCTTTATCGGATACATTGGGATCAATTCTTTCTAACCATGGTTGCATAACAGTTAAAATAAAAGTTTCAGTAAACTCAATTCCCTTATCAAGTAAAACAGCACCAAATATGGCTTCAACGGTATCTGCTAAAACACTGGAACGCTTAAAACCGCCAGACTTAAGTTCCCCCGAACCCAAAATGAGCTTAATACCTAATTGATTGTATCGTGCAATTTCTGCCAGCGTCTCACCTTTAACAAGCGTGGATCTAGTGCGTGTGAGCTTTCCCTCAGAGAGTTTTGGATAAGTCAGATATAACCATTTAGTAACCACATAACCCAGTACGCTATCACCCAAAAACTCCAAACGTTCATTGTTGTTTTTTTTGGCACTTCGATGAGTCAGTGCCTGTTGCAACAACAATTCATCATTAAAAGCAATTTTTTGCCCTAAGATGTTGTTTACTTTCATTGAGAAGTCTTACCGCTATTTAAGGGGAATAGTTTTTTCAAAGTGAATAAGAAAGTCTAGGTTGCCAATAAAAGGTTCTTGTACATCATACTTAACTTGCAGTTGTTTACCTCGATTACGAATTACTTTAACATCTTTAACCGTTACTCTTTCCACATAACTGGTATAAAAACTCTTTACCATTTCGTCTTTTATTTGTTTGGGCGACTTGCTTGATGCTCCAGGCTTATTAGCAACCAATTTCATGGCTTTAACAACTGAATAATATTCACTGTAAATAGGCCCCAACCTAATGCCAGCATAAACAAAAAAGCCAAGCAAACTCATAAACAAAACTAGCCCTATCATGGACATGCCGTATTGATTTCTTTTTGTTTTCATTTTCTTACCTTTGTTTTAATATTGAATGATTTTAACATGTGCTTGCATATATTCAATAAATCTTCAGCTTTATCAATTAGATTAATTTTGTACCTATACGCTTGAGCCCTTCAAAAAAATCAGTTGTTCGCCAATGCATCCAGATAAAAACAGCCCGTCCAACAAGGTTTCTTTCAGGTACAAAACCCCACTCTCGAGAGTCTGCACTGTTATCACGGTTATCTCCCATAGCAAAATAATGCCCTTCAGGTACCACAACATCTAAAAAATTTGTGGAGCCTAGTCCCGAATGATTAAAGGTGAACATCATGTGTTTTTTATCCCCAAGCTGTTCTAATTTCTTAATCGCTTTGACGTCACGTGTTGGACTGTCCATCAATCCAACATATTTGCCCACCAATTCTTGTTCAACTAGTTTGCCATTTATTGTCAGTTCTTTTTTATAAGGATCGTAATGAATTTTATCTCCTGGCAAACCCACCACACGTTTAATATAATCAACAGATTGATCAACAGGATACCTGAAAACGATAATATCACCACGCTTAGGATGACCGACTTCAATAATGGTGTCATGTAAAACTGGCAATTTTAAGCCATAAGAAAACTTATTGACATAGATAAAATCGCCTGTAAGCAATGTCGGCATCATGGAGGAAGATGGAATTCTAAAGGGCTCAAAAACAAAGGTACGAACAACAAGAACAAAGATTAAAACGGGAAAAAATGAACCTATTTCATCCACAGTTTTGGCTAAAAAGGATGGATTCGTATTGGTTTTTTTAAAGTACATAGCCAATAACCACAATATTCCTGTGACCAAACTGGCAATGGTTAAAAATGCTTCAAAATCAAAATGTATTTCATTCATGTAATCTTCTCTAATCTACTTTAAGTATGGCTAAAAAGGCAGATTGTGGCACTTCTACCCGTCCTATCTGTTTCATGCGCTTTTTGCCACGTTTTTGTTTTTCTAATAATTTACGCTTACGTGAGGCATCACCACCATAACATTTGGCTGTGACATTTTTACGTAAAGCTTTGACCGTTGTTCGTGCGATGATATGTGCACCTATGGCGGCTTGTATTGCCACATCAAACATTTGCCTTGGTATTAATTCTTTTAATTTATCAGCTAATTCTTTACCTCGCTTACGTGCATTGGCTCTGTGAGTTAAGACTGAAAGAGCATCAACAAGTTCACCATTGATTAAAATATCAAGACGAATTAAATCACCTGTTTCAAAATGACTGAATTCATAATCAAAGGAAGCATAACCTCGAGATACCGATTTTAATCGATCAAAAAAGTCTAAAACCACTTCACTTAATGGCATTAAAAACTGCAAAGACACTTGTGAGCCAAGATATTGAATATTTTTTTGGACACCACGTTTTTCAATACATAAACCGATAACATTCCCAACGTATTCATTGGGAAGCAAAATATTGGCTATAATCATGGGTTCACGAATTTCTTGGTACATTTCTGGCAAATCAGCAGGGTTATCCAGCTTTTCGACTTCGCCTTTGTTATTAACCAATTCATAAATAACCGTTGGAGCAGTGGTTATCATATCAATATCAAATTCGCGTTCGATTCGTTCTTGAATAACTTCCATGTGCAGCATACCTAAAAAACCACAACGGTAACCAAACCCAAGAGCAGTTGATGACTCTGGCTCAAAATCCAATGCTGCATCGTTTAGGCGCAGCTTTTCCAATGCTTCACGTAAACCTTGGTAGTCGTCGGCAGATGTTGGAAACAGACCTGCAAAAACTCTTGGTTGTGACTCTTGAAAACCATCTAAAGGTTTATCCGCAGGATTTTTAGTTAATGTGATTGTGTCCCCAACAGGAGCTCCGTGGACGTTTTTAATAGAGGCTGAAACAAAACCCACTTGTCCACACTGTAATGAATCTGTCTCCAAACGTTTTGGGGTGAAAATTCCAATATTATCCGCTATTTGATCCGTTTTAAGTGACATAATGCGAATTTTATCTTTTTTATTCAGTGTGCCATTGAAAATACGAATTAATGAAACCACTCCTAAATAGTTGTCAAACCACGAATCAATAATTGATGCTTGTAATGGCTTGTCTTTATCACCTGTAGGGGGTGGAATGTGTTTAATTATTGCTTCCAAAACATCTTCAATACCAACGCCTGTTTTTGCACTGGTCAAAGTTGCCTCTGATGCATCAATTCCGATGACGTCTTCTATTTCCTGCTTAACTTTTTCTATATCCGCAGAAGGTAAGTCAATTTTATTGATAACTGGCAAGACCTCCAAGCCTTGTTCTATTGCCGTGTAACAATTAGCAACAGACTGTGCCTCAACACCTTGAGCCGCATCCACAACCAACAAAGCCCCTTCACAAGCAGCCAGTGAACGAGAAACCTCATAGGAAAAATCTACGTGACCTGGCGTATCAATAAAATTTAAATCGTAAGTAATGCCATCTTTTGCTGTATATTTTAAACTTACGGCTTGTGATTTAATGGTAATACCGCGTTCTTTTTCAATATCCATACTATCAAGAACTTGTTTTTCCATTTCACGCTCTGATAGACCGCCACAATGCTGTATAAAGCGATCGGCTAAAGTTGATTTACCGTGGTCGATGTGAGCAATAATTGAAAAGTTTCGTATATGTTGCATTAATTTAAATCCAAATAAGCAAAAATCCCGCTTAAACACGGGATTTTTAAAAGAGCCATTGTACCTAATGGCTTAGTCACGTTCAATAACGATGAAGCGTTTTGCCCCTGAATTTTGCACTAAAAGGACTAATGGCATATCTTTGTCTAATTTCTTTAGTTCTTTATTAAACTGTTTGACGGATTTAATCGGTGTTTTACCCATTTTTATTATGACATCATTCACTTGCAATCCTGCTCTTTGAATTGAGCGTTTATTTATCTTTTTGACCAATACACCACTTTCCAAGTCTAATGTGCTTTTTTCTTCGGCACTAAGGTTTGAAATTTCAAAGCCTATATCAAGCTTTTTAACCTGTTTACCAGAACTGGTCTCATAGACCTCTGCTTCATCCAAACCACCAAGAACCGCTTTAATGATTTTATAATCACCATCTCGTACAATTTTCACGTCAACCTTTGTTCCTGGTTGTACTGAACCAACCAAG
>JALSIL010000580.1 GCA_026990095.1 Lysobacterales bacterium | reverse complement strand
CGAGCTGTTTTTTCAACAACCATCGGCACTAAATTCATCATTTCTTCAATAGGTGACATGTTTTTATCTCAAATATTTTGGTATTATAAGGAAGACTTCATCATCTTATCAAAAGAAATCTTCTTTTCTTTCACTTTAGCTTGAGAAAGAATCCATTCGACGGCCTGAGCTTCAAGTACAGAGTTTTCTATAGAAGCCAGTAATTCTGGGGTTTTGTAGTAATACTCGATTATTTGTGGAGGATTTTCAAATGTTTGAGAAATTTCAATTACTTTTTCTCTCACTTTTGTGTAATCAACTTGAATGTTTTGGTCTTTAGCCACTTTGCCGATAATTAATGAATTTACAATTCGTTCTTTTGCAGCTTCAATAAAATCTTTTTGGTCAGGGTGAGGAGGGTTTTCAATACCCATTTGCTGAGCTTGATTCATCGCTTGATGAGCCAATGCTTCGCTTTCGCGTTCAATCATTTTTTCTGAAATAAACACATCTTTAACTGCATCTCTTACCGCCTTCAAAACAGTTTCTTTTGACTTGGCTAGAATCACATTAGACATTTCTCTTTCTAAATTTGATTTAATTTCAGCTTTTAAATCTTCTTCTTTACCCGATTCAACACCAAACTCTTTAACAAAATCTTCATCAACTTTTGGCAATTTCCCACGTTTATGGTCAATTATTTCAAATTCAAAAGCAACCTTTTTACCTGCAATTTCTTTAACATTGAATACATTAGGAAACTCTATTTCATGAGTTGCAGCATCACCATTTTTCAAGCCAACAAGTGCTTTAATCAAGGCATCAGGTACACCACTTTCACCAAGCAAGATGCCCATTTTTTCTTTACCAGATTTGGGGTGAATTTGTCTCTCACCATCTTTTGCGACGTACTTAATAGTGATTAAATCTCCGTCTGCAATTTTCGCTTTAGAGTCTTTCCATTCTTGCTTCTGTTTTTGCAATTTTTTTATCATTGCATTCACGTCTTTTTCTGAAACCTCAGATACTTCTTTAGAAACGGAGATGGATGCAAAATCAACATCAGGAATTTCAGGCATAACTTCCAGTTTTGCAGTAAATGAGTAACTGCCATCATCGAGATCCTTGACTTCTGTGACTTCTGGTCTTTCAGCAATTTCTAGGTCGTTATCTTTTATGGCTTGTTGAATAGTTGTGTTAATTAAATCACCAAGAACTTCTTGTCTTGCGTGAGAACCATAGCGCTTAACAATAATATTTTTAGGAACTCTTCCCGGTCTAAATCCTTTAATACGAACTTCTTTGCCTAATTCATTTAATTTTTCTGATACTTTAGAAGCGATTGTCTCACTTGGTACGGTTACATTTAAAATTCTTTCCAAACCTTCAGTTTTCTCGATTGAGATTTGCATTGTTACTCCAACTATATTTTTATCTGTGTATGTATGGTGCGAAAGGAGAGACTCGAACTCTCACGTCTTGCGACACTGGAACCTAAATCCAGCGCGTCTACCAATTCCGCCACTTTCGCGTGGTTTGCCTAATTATCTTAATACGGCAATTTTTGATATGTATTGAAATGCATTAAAACTAAAATGGGGCGGCCGACGGGGCTCGAACCCGCGACAACAGGAATCACAATCCTGGGCTCTACCAACTGAACTACGGCCGCCATATATTTTAACTCATTATAACTGGCACGCCCGGCAGGACTCGAACCTGCAACCCTCGCCTTAGAAGGGCGATGCTCTATCCAGTTGAGCTACGGGCGCTTACATAGTTATAATATTATAAACACTAAACCAATGTTTATTAAATTTTGGTCGGGGTAGAGAGATTCGAACTCCCGACCCACTGCTCCCAAAGCAGTTGCGCTACCAGGCTGCGCTATACCCCGATCATTACATCTATAAACCCATAAAAAAGAGTTTATTTTATTAAATCCATCATATCAATTTAAGGCGAAGGATTTTATTGATAAAAAACCTTAACGTCAAACATTAATGACATATATTTAATAAAAAGCCCGTGAATATAACGATTTCTACAAATGCCTATTTAATTAGTTGCATTTAATCGCAAATCACGCTCTTTATTTACTCAACAGAAATCAACTATAGTGTCGTTAATTTGTGCCTTTGAATGCTATTGGCACGCCCGGAAGGATTCGAACCTCCGACCACCTGGTTCGTAGCCAGGTACTCTATCCAGCTGAGCTACGGGCGCTCAAATAGCAAGGCGGGGAATTATGCTGACTTTACAATACTTTGTCAACACTAAACTCACCTTTTATTAAACTCTTGTAAAAACAAAAGTTCACACTTGGCGGAGAGAGAGGGATTCGAACCCTCGATGAGCTTTTAACCCATACTCCCTTAGCAGGGGAGCGCCTTCAGCCGCTCGGCCATCTCTCCAATTCCTTAAATTATCAATAGTTACTAAAAAAATAATTTTAAATTTATAAGCTATTGAGTTTTTATATAAAGCTTTTGCACTCAATATCTTTAATAGTTAAAAAAGAATGGCATTATAACCATTTCTTTCATCAAAGCAATGTGTAATTTCAAATATTAAATTATGATTTAACCAATGATATAATGCTTGAAATTACAATTGGGCTTTCTACTGATTTCCTACGTTATCATCATCAGAATCAGGCTCTTTACCTTGTTCATTTTTGATGCGTTCGTAAATTTCTTCTCTATGCACAGCTATTTCTTTTGGTGCATTGATTCCAATTCTGACTTGGTTTCCTTTTACACCTAGTACGGTAACAGTTACGTCGTCACCTATCATTAATGTCTCACCTACACGGCGTGTTAATATTAACATTTGCTTATCTCCTGTCTTATTCCTATATAATTTCCATACCGGGGAAAAATTTTTTATTGTTATTTTTTCAATTTTATTCCTTAAAATATAGGTCACGCATTAGACTACATTTTAATTAAAATAAAAAGTATTTTATTCGTTTTTCAATAAGTTTTTTAATTCAGAAATTATCTCTTGCAAAACAGCTTTTAAATTCACAATATCACTGACTCCTCCTCCTTGAGCAAAGTCAGGCCGACCTCCACCTTTACCCGATATTTTTCCTGCCACTGTCCTTATAATATCTCCTGCCTTTACTTTTTTACTTAAAGTCTTGCTGACAGTGCAAATGAGTTGTACTTTGTTTGTTTCATCATGATTTGCTAAGACAAGGATTCCATCTGTATACTGCTCCTTAAATTTATCTGCAATAGATTTCATGTTTTCTATATTAAATTTGGGCAAAACATCGATAAGGTAATGCACGCCTCCAAACTTCTCTACATTTTTCCATAAATCTTGTGCTGCATTTCCAGCCAACTTTCTTTCCAATGCTTGAATTTTTTTCTCCTGCTCTTTATTTTTAATTAATGCACTCTTGACTTTTTCTACCACTGATTCTGCTGTTGCGTGTGTTAATTGCACGACCTCTCCAAGTCTTGCTTCTTGAGTTTGAACCCACTTCAGTGCCACTTCCCCTGTCAAGGCTTCAATGCGCCTAATGCCTGCAGCAATAGAGGATTCGCTTATTATTTTAAACAGACCAATCTCACCGGTAAATTTAACATGTGTTCCTCCGCATAACTCAATTGAATAGCCACCAATATTAAGCACCCTAACCTCATCACCGTACTTTTCACCAAATAATGCTATTGCACCTGCTTCCACTGCTTCATCAAAACTCATTATTTTTGTAATCGCTTCATAATTGGCTCTTATATGCTGATTCACTTCACTTTCTATTGTTAATAGTTGACCTGTTGTTATTGGTTCAGGCTGAGAAAAATCAAAACGAAGCTTTTCATCTGAAACAACAGAACCTTTTTGTTGAACATGTAAGCCGAGTTGTTCTTGTAAAACTTTATGCAACAAATGGGTTGCTGTGTGATTAAGTTTAATCCCCGTACGTTTTGGTTGTTCAACAACAGCCTCAACTCTTTGCCCAACGGATAAAACACCGTTCTGGCCTTGAACAATATGTAAAAAGAATTGCCCTGCAGCTTTTTGCGTATCCTCAACATTAAAAACAGCATTTTCAGTACGCAGTTTTCCTGAGTCTCCTATTTGTCCGCCTGATTCTGCATAAAATGGTGTTTTATCTAAAAGAACTATTCCATCACCATGCAGTTCATTAACGGATTTTGAGTCCTTAATTAATGCCACAATATTACCCACACCTGATAAATTTGCGTATCCTGTGAACTTTGTTGGTTCAAGCATTGATAAGAGTTCCGATGGAATTTGATTGCTTTGAATAAAACCACCAGAGGCTTTCGAACGCTGCTTTTGTTCTTGCATACAGTTATCAAAACCAGCTACATCAACAACCAAACCATGTTCTCTGGCTACGTCTTGAGTTAAATCCAGAGGAAATCCATAAGTATCATAAAGCTTAAATGCCACTTCTCCAGGAACAACATTTCCATTTAATTCATTTATCTCTTTATTTAGCAGTCCCATTCCAAGCTCTAATGTTTCCGCAAATCGCAACTCTTCTTTTTTTAATGCATTTTGAATAGTCTCTTTGTTTTTTATCAATTCAGGATAAGCTTCACCCATTACTTCAATAAGAGGTGTTATTATTTTGTAGAAAAAAGTCTCATGGGCTCCCAATTTATATCCGTGTCGGATAGCTCGTCTAACAATTCGACGAAGGACGTAACCCCTGCCCTCATTTCCTGGTTGTATACCGTCACTTATCAAGAATGCACAGGTTCTAATATGATCTGCTATAACCTTCAAAGAAGGGCTAGACAATTCATCCAAAGATAACAACTTTCCTATGTGTTTTATAATGTGCTGGAATAAATCAATGTCATAATTATTATGCTTTCCTTGCATAATTGATGTTAATCGCTCTAAACCCATACCCGTATCCACACAAGGCTTAGGCAAAGGTAATAAATCACCATTTGCTTGTTTATCAAACTGCATAAACACTAAATTCCAAATTTCGATAAAGCGATCACCATCTTCTTCTGGCGTACCAGGAGGACCTCCCGCAATTTCTTCCCCGTGGTCATAAAAAATTTCGCTGCATGGACCACAAGGTCCTGTATCACCCATTTGCCAAAAATTATCTTTAGCTCCAATGCGTAAAACTTTATCTTTGGGGACACCAATTTGCTCTATCCAAATTTTTTCTGCTTCATCATCTTCTTCAAAAACTGTGACCAATAATTTTTCTTTTGGCAAGCCCATGACATTGGTCAAAAAGTCCCAAGCAAACTCAATGGCATCTTCCTTAAAATAGTCACCAAAACTAAAATTGCCCAACATCTCAAAAAACGTGTGGTGCCTTGCTGTATAACCCACTTCATCCAAATCATTGTGTTTTCCACCTGCCCTAACACAGCGCTGTGAGCTCACTGCTCGTGTGTAGTTTTTTTTCTCTGCACCTAAAAACATATTTTTAAACTGAACCATTCCCGCATTGACAAACAATAAAGTAGGGTCATCGGCAGGTATAAGAGAAGAACTTGCAACTTTGGTGTGATTTTTTGAGGTAAAGTATTCTAAGAATTTTTCACGAATTTGAGCTGTGCTGTACATGGCTGAATAGGACTAATTAGTTAAAGTAACAGGAATTTTAAGTATTAACTGAACAAATGTACAACTTAATTTTTTATAATGTAAAAAAAACCGCAAGGATTAGTTGCGGTTAGGTAATAAACTACTTTGAAAGCTTGCCATTTTTGATGACAACCCTATCAGAGCCACTGGCATCTATTTCACCGACACCATCGACAATAATAGTACAAGACGAACTGCAAATACTTCCTTTTGTTGTGCCACTATTAATTGAAGTTGACATCGTTGAAGAACTGCCTTTGACTTTGATACTGTAACTTTTACTGTCTTTATTTTGCAAGCTCACTGCTTGAGCGAATGAACTGATTATAACGAATGATAAGATTAATTTTTTCATGTTTCCCCTTTATAAGAGACCTTTGCATAACTCGTGGCACGTGTTAAAAAGTTGCAAAAAACACCACTCTGCGTTAAAAAATTCGCAAATAGCAGGCTATTTGACTCATTTTTTTCCTTGATTGGAGCTTTTTTCATTCTTTTTTCCATCATCCCAGAGTTATGCAAAGGTCTCTATAATTATTTAGAAAACAATTATATTAATGCATGATTGGCAATAATCATAATTAAGAATGCACATCTGATTAAAAATGTGAACCAATTCACCCTTCATAAGGCTTTTCGAGGTGGAACAAATAAATTTCCAGCAATTAGCCCCACTGCTAAGGCTACTGCAACCAATAAGGCCGAAAAAGCCGTTTGCACACCATCTAAAGTTTGGTTATCCAACATCGCTTCCAAAGATTTAAATCCAATACTGCCAGGAACCAACAACATCACACCTGGAATATGCATAATTGAAGCAGGCTTTGAGGTTATCCACGCAAAAATATTCCCTGCTATCGATACCGCTAAAACTGCGGCAAAAGAAGAGAATGGCGAAACCAACCAAACCCCTGCCAATTTTGATCCTATAATAGCAATAGTAGCTGTTAAGAGTATCCACTTAAAATCTGATATTTTTGCATTAAATAAAATGGTAAAAGCAGAACTAATAGTAAAAATAGACAAATAAACAAACCAATCTGGAACTGCCATCAATTTATGGATTTCTACCGTTCCATACAAGCCAATTGCTACCATAAAGCCAAGTGCCAATCCAAATGACAGCAATAAAAAAGTGGTCACAGCACCAGCCATACGTGCACTGCCTGAAACCAAATGCCCGGTTGACAATTCTCGAATAGCAGTGGTAATTCCAAGGCCAGGTACTAAAATTATCAACCCAGACAAAGACACAATAAAATGATCGATGCTTTTACTGTAATAACTGATGGTCATGGCAGCAAACCCCACTGCGGTGGCGGCAATGGGAGTAAACAACAAAGATAATTGCGAATGTTTTGAACTGAAGTGAATAATTAAAGCCGTTAACCACCCCATCATCAAAGAAACACCAACATCAATCCAACTGCCTTTAAACAAACCGGCAAGACTTGCCGAGGCTAAACCAATAGCAAAAATAATTAATCCAGGGCTATAAATCGGTTTAGCATCACGAATTTGCTTAATTTCATCATAAGCATCCTCAATTTCAATTTCATCGTCATGAATGCGATTGATAACACCACTTAAATCGGTAATTTTCGCCAAATCAATATCTTTTGGTGAGGTTTTAATCATATAGGTGCGTTGCACTTCTTCATCACCTAATGTCGTTAACAAAACAGTCGGCAAGGAGAAGAAAGCCCCTTCCATCTCAAACTTATCCAATAAGACTTCCATGGAACTTTCTAAACGATGAGCCGGTGCGCCCGACTCTGAAATGGCCTTACCCATTTTCAGTAACAATTTTGCCTGAGCTCGGCGTTGCCCTCTGGTTAAACGCGTCATGTCCTTGAATACTTGATTAAACGGTAGAATAATAACACAAAAGCGACACCAGCATAAATCAATGGTTCTAAAAGGTCATTTTTAACTAGCCACAAAAAATGCAAACATGCGAGAATTGTTATAACATAGATACTTTTATGTAAAGTTTTCCACTTTCGACCAAGTTTACGAATCATTTTTTTATTAGAAGTAATTGCCATCGGTATAAGCAACAACCAAGCAAGAAACCCAACAGTAATATAGGGACGTTTAACAATATCTTCCCACAAATGGGCAAAATCAAAACGCAAATCCAACCACACATAAACCAATAAGTGTAAACTGACATAGAAAAACACATACAAGCCTATCATCCCTCGAACCTTTATAAACCACGCATTTTTAGTCAGGTCCTTTAATGG
>JALSIL010000579.1 GCA_026990095.1 Lysobacterales bacterium | reverse complement strand
GGTTAAGTGGACCAGTACAGTTGCTAAAAACAAGTGGGCAAAAAGTGAAGCACCGCATGAATTGATTTCATTAAAACCTTATCTTGATGACATGCGTGTCTATAAAAGTAAGGCTGAAATTAAATGCATGCAACTTTCTGCAGATATTGCCGCACAAGCACATATAAGAATGATGCAAAAATGCCAACCTGGAATGTTTGAATACCAACTCCATGCAGAATTTCTTTACAGCATAACCCAACATAACTCCTCACCCAGTTATTTACCAATCGTTGGAGGGGGAAAAAATGCGTGTATCTTACACTATATTAATAATGACCAAAAATTAAAAGACGGTGACTTGGTTTTAATAGATGCGGGAGCTGAATACGATTATTATGCGTCGGATATAACCCGTACCTTTCCAGTTAATGGCAGTTTTAGCAAAGAACAAGCACAGATTTATCAAATTGTACTCGATGCGCAAACAGCGGCATTAGAAAAGGCTAAGGCTGGATTTCATTATAACGAATACCATGATGCAGCGGTAAAAGTCATTACCCAAGGCTTGTTAGATTTAGGAATCTTAAAAGGGGACTTGCAAACCAATATTGAAGAACACAGCTATGCGCAATATTACATGCATAAAACAGGGCATTGGTTAGGGCTGGATGTGCACGATTGCGGAGAATATTCGATTGATGGTTTATGGGTGGAGCTTGAACCCAATATGGTCATTACCATTGAACCAGGAATTTACATAGCAGCCGATTCAAAAGCACCAAAAAAATACCGAGGCATAGGCATTCGCATAGAAGATGACGTTTTAATTACCAAACAAGGCAATAAAGTATTAAGCCGTAAGGTTCCAAAAACCATCGCAGAAATTGAAGCATTAATGAGGAAAGACGCATGAAAAAAACACTCACCCTATTATTAATTTTACAATCAGCATTGTCAATGGCGCTTAGCATTCATTGTGGGCATGTGTTTGATGCCAATTCGGGTACAATGCAAAGCAATAAATACATAGAAACTGAAAAGGGTGTCTTTAAAAAAATCGAAGATTATGCCCAACAAAAAGTAGATGTAGAAGCTGGAAACCACTATTGTTTACCTGGATTAATTGACATGCACACGCATTTGTCTTTTGAATTTTCAAAAACCAGTTACCTGGATAAATTTAAACTCAATGAAGCAGATTATGCTTTTCAATCCGCCGTGTATGCCAAAAGAACGCTTAAAGCAGGGTTTACTACCGTACGTGATTTGGGCGATGTTTTTAATGTTACCATCGCATTGCGAAACGCCATCAATAAAGGCATCACCCAAGGCCCTCGAATCTACACAGCAGCCAAAGCGTTAGCGACAACAGGAGGTCATGCGGACCCAACCAACGGCTATCGTCAAGGATTGTTACCAAATCCAGGCCCTAAAAATGGCGTCATCAACGGTGTGGCAGATGCCGTTGCGGCAGTCAGGCAACGTTATCAAGATGGAGCGGATTTAATTAAAATAACAGCAACTGGTGGTGTGTTATCCGAAGCATCCAGCGGCGATAATGCTCAATTTAATATGGATGAACTCAAAAGCATCATCGCAACGGCAAACGATTATGGTTTTAAGGTTGCCGCTCATGCACACGGCAAAGAGGGCATGAAACGAGCCATTGTCGCAGGTGTTTCTAGCATTGAGCATGGCACTTATTCGGATGCAGAAATTCGTGGTTTAATGAAACAATACGGAACTTATCTTGTTCCCACATTAATAGCGGGCGATTGGGTCACTGAGAAATCAAAAGTTAAAGGTTTTTTCCCTGATGTTGTGGCTAAAAAAGCCGCAACCATTGGACCTGTTATTGCGGGTTCATTTGCCAAAGCTTATAAAGCCGGAGTCAACATAGCTTTTGGAACCGATTCGGGTGTTAGTGCTCATGGAGACAATGGTAAAGAATTTGCCTTAATGGTTAAAGCAGGAATGTCAGCAACAGATGCCCTGAAAGCAGCGACAATTAATGCCGCAACTTTATTGGGGCAAAGTAAAAACCTCGGAACAATAGAAGTAGGGAAATACGCAGATATGGTTATAGTGGCAGACAATCCATTAGAAAAAATTGACACAATGGAACATGTTGTCAAAGTCATTAAAGCAGGTAAAGTGGAATTTTAATTGATGAAAACACACACAGTTGATTATTTTCTTGGAAACAAACGTTTTGTGGGCTTTGTGGCGCAGCCTAAGAAGATAAGAACCAATACGCCCGTAGTTATGATT
The DNA here is from genome assembly GCA_026990095.1 of Lysobacterales bacterium. Lineage (GTDB taxonomy): Bacteria > Pseudomonadota > Gammaproteobacteria > Xanthomonadales > Marinicellaceae > NORP309. The sequence goes on along the minus strand of JALSIL010000579.1, from coordinate 5,623 downwards.
GCACATATGTGGTCAGGTCGTGTTGAATTTGTGGATGAAAAAGCCATGGATATGGCAAGAAAAGGCTATATTGGTTTTGCAATTGATGTCTATGGCGAGGGGCATATAGGTCAAAGCATAAATGAGAACACCCAACTTATGCAAAAATTTGTAGAAGACAGAGCCTTATTGCAAGCGCATATGCAAGCAGCATTTAAAGCAATTAAATCCATTGAAAATGCCGATTTAAATAAAGTGGTTGCTATGGGTTATTGTTTTGGTGGTTTGTGCGTGCAAGATTTGGCTCGAGTTAATACGCAAGTTAAAGGCATAATTAGCATTCATGGCTTGATGTTAGCGGCGGATAATATTGACCGCGGGAAGTTTAAAGCCAAGGTGTTGTTACTCAATGGAGCGGATGACCCCATGGTCAGTGATGAGCATTGGCAAAAACTCAGGCGAGAACTGGATTATGCCCAATGCGATTGGCAAAAACACGATTTTGGAGGGGTTATGCATGCTTTTACCAATCCATTTGCAAACGATAAGATGATGGGAACGGTTTATAATAAAAATGCAGACAAACGCAGCGCCAAATTGATAGATGATTTTATTGTGGAATGTTTTAATGACTGAAAAACTCAAAAAAGGGTACCTACAATGGCGTTGTAGACGTGGAACCAAAGAATTGGATGTGGTATTGACTCGTTTTCTCGATAATAACTACGATTTGTTAAGTGATAATCAAATTAATGATTTTGATGAGTTATTGGATGCCCAAGATACGGTTTTATGGCATTGGTTGATTGGAAAAGAAGTGCCGAAAGCTCAAAATTTAAAATCCATTATTGAATGGATTAGTTTTAAAAACTAATGCTGTTTATTTATCCAAAGGATTGGTTTGATGTTAATAAAATTGGTCTTGGAGTCATTGCAATTTGCGCTTTAATCGTGCTTTTTTTGAACCAACCTTGGTGGTTTACAGTGCTTGCAGAAATTATTTTATTGGCGTATTCTTATTTCTTAATGCAGAAAATTAAGCGCTATAAATCTTCATTAATATTAGTAAATTCTGAAAATCAGTGGGTTATTGAGCAGGACAATCAACGATTTGAAGTCGAATTAAAAGATTATTGGATAATGACGGAGTATTTATTTCTCATGCTTAAAGGCGAAAATAAATCCGTGTCAATTATGCTTTCTCGGCGTATAATTGGAGCCGTTAATTTTTCTCAAATTCGTACAAAAATATTATGACTGATAAATTGTTAAAACGTGTGCCAGTGCAAGTCGGTGATTGCTTGATAGGTTCAGGTGAAATTATTGTGCAATCCATGACCAATACCGATACTTCGGATGTGCAAAAAACAGTTGAACAGATTTATCAATTGTGGCAAGCAGGCTCAAAAATGGTGCGCATTACCGTTGATAAAGAAGAAGCCGCTGCCGCAGTGCCAGAGATAATTGACCGTTTGGGTGCCGCAGGATGCACGGTTCCTGTGATTGGAGACTTCCATTACAACGGACATACTTTACTCACCAAATACCCAGAATGTGCCAGAAAATTAGCTAAATACCGCATCAACCCAGGCAATGTCGGTTTTGGTAAAAAGAAAGATTCGCAATTTGCCGAAATTATCGAAATAGCCCAAAAATACAACAAGCCAGTGAGAATAGGTGCAAACTGGGGCAGTTTAGATCAAAAATTGCTTGCTAAGATGATGGATGAAAACAGCTTATTGCCAGAACCTTTAGAGGCAAATAAGGTCATGGAAGAAGCGTTGATTTTATCGGCTTTGAACAGCGCGCAGCAAGCCCAAGAATTGGGACTAGCTGCCGATAAAATAATTATTTCCTGTAAAGTCAGTACCGTCCAAGCTTTAGTGAATATCTACAAATCACTGGCTGCTCGTTGCACTTACCCTTTGCATTTGGGATTGACCGAAGCGGGCATGGGCTCCAAAGGCATTGTCGCATCAACTGCCGCTTTGAGTATTTTGTTGCAAATTGGTATTGGCGATACCATTCGCATTTCACTCACACCAGAGCCGGGTCAATCACGCACAGAAGAAGTCATTGTTGCTCAAGAGTTGTTGCAATCCATGGGGCTTAAATCTTTTGCACCGATGGTAACGGCATGTCCTGGTTGTGGGCGCACCACCAGTTCTTTCTTTCAGGAATTAGCTCAAAAAACCACTGCTTTTATTCGACAAAAAATGCCAGAATGGCGCATAAAATACCCTGGGGTAGAAGACATGAGTGTTGCGGTAATGGGTTGTATTGTCAATGGACCTGGTGAAAGTAAACATGCTGATATTGGCATCTCATTGCCCGGAACAGGTGAAGCCCCATCGGCTCCTATATTTATTCAGGGTAAAAAAATACAAACCTTACGTGGCGATAATATCGCCGATAAATTTTTAACCATTATGGATGATTTTGTGCAATCAAATTATGGAAAATAAAGCAACCATCATCAATACCCGAAAATTATTTATTTTCAATTTTTATCATTTTATTAAGTACGTATTTGGTGGTCAAGTCTTACCGATGATTGCTATTTTTTCTGCAACTTATGTTTTTTTGCCATTTTCGATTTTGGCATTTGGCTTTATCTATATTATTGTCATGATGATGGTGTACAAGTTAGCCTTTGATGTCTTAGCAGATACTGCCAGTGGCAATATGACACCTATGGTGCGAGAAAATTACTTGGTCACCAATGCCGTTGCGATAAAAGTCGCGGTCATTGCTGTGTTGATTGAAGTGGTGTTAATCGGGCTGAAGTCCAAGGGTTACAGTGCCAATATTCAGTTTTATTTTTTAGCGTTTAGTGCCTTTATCACCCCAGCTGTTTACATGAGTTTGGCATTAAGCAATTCTTTAAAAGTGGCATTTAATCCAATTAAGTTGTTTTTTATGATAAAAACAATGAATATTTCCTACTTTTTATTTGTCGCACTTTGGTTGGCAACCATCATGCTACATGAGCGTATAATTAATCCATTTCTCTTTCATCATTTGCCTGTTTTTATTAATGGAATGGTTTCTGCTTTTATAGAATTTGCTTTACTCATACTCAATTTTCACATTATGGGTTATATTTTGTTTCAAAACAGAAACGCTTTAGATTTAAAAAGTATTGGTATTGATGCCCTTGAGGACGATGATATTGCCATTAATGTGATTAAAACCAATCCCATTCACGAAAACATCAAAAGTTTATTGGCTGATGATGACGCCGAGCGAGCCTTGGCTGTTATTATAGAGTTGCAAAAAGAAGGCGATAATTCGTTAGCATTAAAGGAACTTGCTAAAAAAGCCATGGATATGAAGCTTTATAGCCCAAGCAATTTAGAGGTTGCCGAAAAAATTCACCGACGATTGCGTGATGGTTTGGATAGCAAGGCATTAAATTTAGTTATCAGTCATTTAGATGCGGGCAAGGATTATGTTGAAACCTCTCCAGAGGATGTGAAATCATTAGTCGAATACGCAATTGTTGCAAATAAGCCGAAATATATTCCGACATTGATAAAAGACTTTCATATCAAATACCCTTATCATGCCGATATTGTTCCCAATTATTTCTTACTGGCAAAGACTCTTTATAATGATAAAGCCACAAGAGAAAATTCGATAGAATTACTTAATCATATTTTAGAAAAGTACCCGCAAGATGCACGCATTCATGAAGTCAAATCGTGGTTACGAGGTGTAAAATTGATTGCAAAGAAGCCAGAATTAATAAATAGAGACCTTTGCATAACTATAGTGACGAGTAAAAAATGATTAAATTCACCAGCTTTTCGCTAAAAACCTCGCCAATAACTGGTTATTACCTTCAATTTTTAACTCAATCTGGCAAATTTTCTCTATTTTTTCTTTCGCCATATAGTTATGCAAAGGTCTCAAATAGAATATCTTAACACTCGATAATATTAACTGCTAAACCGCCACGTGAGGTTTCTTTATATTTGGACTGCATGTCTTGCCCAGTGACTTTCATGGTTTTAATCACCTTATCCAATGAAACCCAGTGACTGCCATCGCCACGCGATGCCATACGAAAGGCATTTATGGCTTTTACTGCACCCATGGCATTACGCTCAATGCATGGAATTTGCACTAAACCGCCGATTGGGTCACAGGTTAGACCTAAATTATGTTCCATAGCAATTTCTGCCGCATTTTCAATGTGTTCAGGGGATTCACCACAAGCCGCCGCAAGACCTGCGGCAGCCATTGAGCACGCCACGCCGACCTCGCCCTGACAACCCACTTCGGCTCCCGAGATGGAAGCATTTTCTTTATACAACATCCCAATTGCTCCAGCAGTAAGGATAAAATCTCTTACGCCTTGGGTAGTGGCTTGTGGGCAAAAATGGTAATAATAATGCAAAACAGCTGGGATAATGCCTGCAGCACCATTGGTCGGTGCAGTTACAACACGCCCACCGGCTGCATTTTCTTCACTGACTGCCAGTGCGTATAAATTAACCCAATCAAGAATGGTTAAAGGGTCACGTAAAGCCGCTTGCGGTTTCTCGCGTAATTCGTTAAACAGTTCTGGGGCACGGCGTTTGACTTTAAGTCCACCAGGCAATTCGCCAGGAGAATTTAGACCACGCTCAACGCAGGCTTTAAAAACACGCCATAAATTATCGAGTTGTTGATTGATTTGTTCAACACTTAACCACGTTTTTTCATTGGTGTACATGATTTGCGCAATGGATTTATCGTGTTCTTTACACAGTGCCAGTAATTGTTCACCCGATGAAAAAGAATAGGGCAGTACCGTGGAGTCTTCGATGATTTCTTTTTGCGCCAATTTGTTGTGCGAAATAATAAAACCACCGCCGACAGAATAAAAGTCTTTGCTCAATAAAACAGTATCGTCTTTATCCGAGGCAACAAAACGCATGCCGTTGGAATGCAAAGGCAGCATCTTGCGTTTATGAAACTTAAGGTGTTTTTTGTAATTGAATTTAATCGCATGAGTCAAAGTCAATGAAAGCGATTTTTCTTTTTCAACTTCAGTAAGTATTTTGTCAATATCATCCGGGTCAATCTTATCTGGCTGATAACCACTCAAACCCAAGATAATAGCCTTATCAGTGCCATGACCTTTGCCGGTATGACCAAGAGAACCAAACAATTCCGTTGTAATTGTGCTTGTTTGATTAACTAAGCCACGGTGTTGCAACTGTTGACAAAACAAAAAAGCCGCTCGCATTGGCCCAACCGTGTGTGAACTGGACGGACCAATCCCCACTTTAAATAAATCAAATACACTGACAGCCATTAATACTTCTCAACTTATTGAAAAAAATTTAAAGAGATTTTAAATTCATTGATTCCATAAGTATAGATTATTTTGTATCATAACAGAATAAATTACCTGGAATTAAAATGGCAACTGAAGATTATTCAAAAAATGGTTTATTAACTTACTTGCGAGAGTCCGCCCGTTCTGGTTTGTTAAATCCTGCTGTGGCGCGTAGCCGCAAGATAGCCGCTGTGCATTTATTGGATCACATTGAATCTGAAGAACGCCTAAATTTACGTTTATTGGATGTCGATCATTTGTGTTCTAAAATTCACAAATTGGAGGATTCATCTATTCGTGTTGAGGCATTGGATT
>JALSIL010000578.1 GCA_026990095.1 Lysobacterales bacterium | reverse complement strand
GATTAGGCAAGCAAGTATGTATGTATGTATGTATGTATGTATGTATTTTTCATTACAGTTCTCCTGTGTCAATTAAAAATGAATATTCCGTATCTTATTTTGTAGTGAGAAGTTTGGTCTTAAGCAATTTATTTGGTTTTTTATTTTCAAACAGACAAAATCCACAATACCAGTAAGACCTAATAAACATAACACGATTTCTTACTATTTGCAAGTTTTTTAACCGCTTAAAATCAATTAGCACTAACTAATATTAAGAGTATGGATGGGTTCTCTCTTCTAGATAGCTTGCTTTCAATGGCATGAACTGTGTGGTGGCTGGACTCATATTTGCCTTAAGAAAAGATGTAAAAATCCCAGAATTATTGTAAAATAGCCTTCAACAAAAAATAACAGAGAATCATGGCACAATACATTTACACCATGAACCGTGTGAGTAAGACGGTTCCTCCCAATAAAGAAATCATCAAAGACATTTCTATTAGTTTTTTCCCAGGTGCCAAGATTGGCGTTTTGGGCTTGAATGGTTCAGGAAAGTCCACCGTTCTTCGCATTATGGCAGGCATTGACAAAGAGTTTAACGGAGAATCTCGCCCACAACCAGGCATTAAAATTGGTTACTTATCACAAGAGCCTGAGTTAGATGAAGAAAAAACAGTGCGTGAAAATGTCGAATTAGGCATGAGTGAAGTTAAAGGCATGCTGAATGAATTCGATACCATTTCTGAAAAATTTGGAGAAGAAATGTCCGATGATGAAATGACAGACTTACTGGCTAAACAAGCCGAATTACAAGATAAAATTGAAGCGGCTAATGGTTGGGAATTGGATAGAACACTAGAACGTGCTGCCGATGCTTTACGTCTACCTGAGTGGGATAAGCCTGTGAAAGTGTTATCAGGTGGAGAAAAAAGGCGTGTGGCATTGTGTAAGCTATTGCTTTCTGCTCCCGATATGTTATTACTGGATGAACCAACCAACCACTTGGATGCCGAAACAGTGGCATGGCTTGAACGCTATTTGGCCGATTTTACTGGGACAATCGTTGCAGTAACTCATGATAGATACTTCCTTGATAATGTCGCCGAATGGATTTTGGAATTAGATAGAGGCCATGGCATTCCTTATGAGGGTAATTATTCCTCATGGTTGGAACAAAAAGAAGCCCGTTTGATTCAAGAAAAACGCTCTGAGGCATCGCACATGAAAGTCATACAAAGCGAATTGGAGTGGGTTCGCTCCAATGCAAAAGGCAAACGCACCAAATCTAAAGCTCGCCTCAAACGTTTTGAAGAACTGCAATCCAAAGAGTTTCAATCACGCAATGAAACTAACCAAATTTTTATACCTCAAGGTCCTCGTTTGGGCGAAAAAGTCATTGAATTTAAAAATGTCTCCAAAGCCTTTGGCGATAAATACCTGATTGATGATTTAAGTTTTAAAGTGCCACAAGGGGCTATCGTTGGCATCATAGGTCCAAACGGAGCAGGTAAATCAACCCTATTTAACATGATTGATGGCTCAGAAAAGCCAGATAGCGGAACGGTCGAAATAGGCGATACGGTTGAATTAGCTTATGTCAAACAATCACGCGAAGACTTAAGCAACGACAAACAACTCTGGCAAGATGTCGGTGATGGTGATGAAGTTTTGAAAATTGGCACTTACACCGTCCCTACCCGTGCATGGCTTTCACGCTTTAATTTCAAAGGAGCTGACCAGCAAAAAATTGTTAAAAATCTATCTGGTGGTGAGCGTAATCGCTTGCAATTAGCCAAAGTTTTAAAATCTGGTGGTAATGTCTTATTACTAGATGAGCCAACCAATGATTTAGATGTAGAAACACTACGTGCATTGGAAGAAGCGGTATTGAATTTTGCAGGTTCTGTCATGGTGATCTCACATGATAGGTGGTTTTTGGATAGAATTGCCACACACATTTTGGCTTTTGAAGACGAGTCACATGTGGAATTTTTTGAAGGCAATTACAGCGAATACGAGCAAGATTATAAACGCCGTTTTGGTGACATTCCGCAACCACATAGGATTAAATACAAAAAGTTATCGTAGATTTCCGTAGCGACAAGGCATGGCTTGTCGCTACCAAAATCAATAACAGCTTTCTAAATCGCTCACAAAATACCGTCTGTCATTCAAAAATGTATTGCCTTGATCGTTGGTGGATAATTGGTACTCATAGACTTCGCCATTATTGAAGTGTAAAGACAAATACGCTTGCTCACCAATACCTGATATTTTATAAGTACCATCATTGTTGTTAGAGTTTCCTGCATAACCACTGCCGCCACTCCCAGAATAACTGGCTTGTGAACTTGAATAATAACTAAAGGTGTTATTTGAACATAGTTCGATAAAAGTCTTATCCGAACTGCCTGTATAACCACCACCATAATCACTTGATCCTGAGGTATGCATGTATTTTAATTGTGTACCAACAATCTTATTTTTCCATTTCATTGTAACATTTGAGTCAATTGATTTAAAAAACCGAACCGAAGCTGCCAGTTTATTTGCCTCTGTTTGGTGTTGTTGGGTAAACTTACCACTCTCAGTCATGATAATAATATTCATGCCTTTGCCCAATCCATTGATTAAACCAATGGCATATACTTTTACTTCTGTACCATTAAAGTGCCCCTGATAAAATCCCTCAACACGATTTTTTCCAACCAATATAAATTCATCCGTTGGCATCAGTTTTATGCCCTCATCAACCACGCCTTCCATCGCCAATGCCTTTAAGCTTGATGCATTTTTTGCTTGGTTTTCGGTTAAGATTATCAATCCTGCAATTGAATGATGCCCTAACATCACCGCCTCACCAGATAACTGCCCAACCCAACCAGAAGGGATATCAAAACTCAAACCCAATTCTTGGAACTCATTGTGCTGAGGTAGTTGTTGTGCAGATACTATCAGTGCTTGCAAACTAAATATAAGTATAAAAAATTTAATTATTGTCATTATTCAAAGCCATTGACAAAAATCAAATCAGCATCAATGCTAAATAGATACGCAGCACCTGAATTGATTAATGAATTATCAAATTCATCGCCATTTACCCATGTCGCATTATTATCTTCAACTATTGCACCTATGACCATAGTATTTCCTTCAATGGCAACGGACGTTCAAAACCATCATGGTCACCTGTATTTGATACTTTTATATAGGCAGCTGGTTGAGTTATTGCTCCAAAACCAGCATTGCTGTTGTGACAATTTATTAATAACATAAATAGGAAGATTATATTTAAGCTATATTTTTTCATTTTCTTTTCCTCTGGGCTTCAACGTTTTTTTAAAACAATTAGTGTCATAATTTATGTTGAGATGAATAAGTACCCACCTCAACAATCACTTTATTAATAAAATAATAGTTGCAAGGTACCATTGGCGTTTGTCACGGTATTACTCAACATGCTTATCTGGCACAGTAACTCTGTTGTTGTGCCTGATTTTAATTGGCAACTTGCATTGTATGACGTAAAGAGGGTTGCATTATTTGCACTAACTACCCAATAAGCATCTGATAAATCAAAAGGCGCTGTGATTGTGCAATAACCACCTGCTCCGTTTTGGGTAGTGGTAAAGTCATTGCCATTAATATTATTAAAAAATCTTTCAGACACGCCATTAATGCCAGCTCCACACTGGATAACAGTAGCTGCTTTTATAGCACCATGTTTACCAAGACCTTGGATTAAATTACCATTTAATATCGTATCTCCATTAACCCTCAATCCATTATCTGGTATCTGTGCATCTGAATAATTACTACCGATACCAGTTCCACCATTTTTACTGACTCTAAAACGTGTACCAACTGTATCAACAATAACGCGTAGTGGAGAGTCACCAGGATCTGAAACAACTTGTAATGTATCACCCGCATCAGCCACAAGATTTCCAACAACGACATCACCATTATATTGAACTCCACTAAATGCATTCAGCCAAGGACTTGAGCCATTTTCAACAAATTCAGATTGAATGGCATAAGGTACTGCATTGATTCTTTGTCTTGGAGTTAGCAAAAAGTATCCTGGGAAATTGGCCACAGTTACCAATATTTCCAAATAAAGTTCTTTCCCGTCAAACAATGCATCACCAAAATCAAGCGCAACACTAAACAGTCCATTAGTCACTTCAACGTCATCGATATCCATAGTTCCCAGTTCGGCACCACCAGTCAATCCTGAATATATCCTAAACCTCATATCATAGAGACCATTTGCTGGTGCCCCATTATCTTTCAATTGCCCTTGGTAACTAAATTGTGATCCAACTGCAACTGTACCACCTATTGCAATACTACTTACGATTAAAAGCAATAAGCCAATTTTATTCAAATTTTTCATTTTTTATTCCTCTATTTATTCAAAACTATTTTTAAAAATTTCTTCATCAAGTGAAACCTCATGCCAATAACCACTTTGAAGCTGGTAAACACCTCCGCTTGAAGTAGCAGTGGAGACTTGCGCAATCGACCCTTGAACCATATAAGTACCTCCACTACTGGCTCCACCTCCACTTGACATGACATAGTTGTCGATCGTATAGCCAATGCCTCCTGCTAGCACGTTGGGTAATATGCACCAAATACCTAATATCAAGCATCCTAATTTACTGGTTTTTAAACCATTTGGTTTTTTCATCATTTATCCTCTATTTATAAATTTTTGTTGTTTTCATCATTATTACGAAAATCACATTCTCATCTTAAATTTTCGAATTTGACATTGCTTGACAATTGCAGGATAATTAGCGGAATATTGTGCGACTATTTCAGGACTAATACCGCAATATATAGCTTTGGAGGCATTGTGAATAAAGACACGAATAAAATTTATGGTTTTTTGGAGTTTAAAGTTAATCCACGCCAAAGGACTCTGACAAAGAAGTCTCAGGCAATAAATCTAAGTAAAAAGAGCTTTGATATGCTTGTGGTTTTATTACAAAGACATGGGCAATTAATCACCAAAAATGAAATCTTGACCGCTGTTTGGCCCAATCAAATTATCACCGACTCTGCCCTCAACAAACAAATCTCTCGTTTAAGGAAAATACTAGACCCTGCCGATTGCGAGGAATCAATTATTGAAACCATTAGAGGTGTTGGTTTCCGTCTAGCGGCAAATGTTGAACTCATTGATGATGAAACTGAAAATACAATATCGCCTCAACATTCTTATTGGAAAGTTGTCTTTATAAGCTTTGTTGTTATCACTTTTGGCTTCTTAGTTTATCAAGTCATCAATCAACCTATTCCTATAAAACAGAATACAGAAGCCCTTGCTCTTGAGCCTCTAATAAGCAGTAAGGAATCATTAAATATTGCTATTGTTCCTGTGCAGAAGACGGATGAATGGTTAGACATAGGTGGTTTGAATTACCTATCAGAATTATTACAGCAACACAAAGAAATAGAATCAATAAGCCCTGAAACCAGTTGGTTTAAACAGGATGATACCAACGTTTTGGCGTTACAATTATCACAAGAGGACAATATTGATTTTTCATTGTTGATTAAAAATATAAAGCAAGGCGATGAGTTTGTTTCTCAAATCGTGCTTAGAAATAAGCACGGAATTTTAGCCAACGGTGAGTTGCACGCAGCAACCTTAAACAAGCTGTTTAAAAAAACGGATGTATGGGTTATACAACAGCTGAATATTACCTCTGGTGTAGTCTTTGAGAACACGACGCATTCAAACGAGGTTTCTAATTTTGTTATAGAAAGCTATGTTAGGGGACTGGCATCTGCTAGAAACAGGGAGTTTAATAAGGCCTCACAATTTTTACAAACTGCAGTCAATCAGAATAAGCATTTTTTCCCTGCATGGTTGTTGTTAGCAGAAGTAGAGGCCGAACTGGGAAATTTTCAAAAATCTCTTGCTACCACAGAAACGATTGAAAAATTAAGCACTTTTGATCGTTATTACTTAAATGATTTATATAATGTTAAGGCACGAGCATTAATTTATCTCAACAAACTGGATGAAGCTCTAAACTACCTCAACAAGTCCATCAAAATATCTGAGCAAGAAAAAGACATGAAGGCCATTATTGTATCGCTTTCAAGCCAAGCCATGATTCAAGACAGAATAGGGATAACTGATGAAACTTTGACAATCCTCTCTAAACAATTGACATTGGTCAAAAAGCATCAACCACTGCCAAGTTTAGTCGCTGAGTTAAATCATAATCTTGCAATTGTTAACCAACACTTGTTTCACTATAATCAGGCTAAAATTCACAGTGACTTAGCGATTAAACAATATCAAAAACTACAGAATTACACAGGACTGGTTTCAAGTTATACGGTAAAAAGCAATATTCATAACGATCTGGCAGAGACTGGTTTGTCACTTTTGGCATTAGAAAAAGCAGATAAATGGCTAGATAAAGTTGATTCACCTATTACTCTTGCTCATTTTTATGCAAGTAAGGCAAGAAATTTGTATGCCCAAGGTTATCTAACCAAAGCCATTGTTGAGATTGATAAGTTACAGAGTCTAAGCATTAAATATGACAATATTGAAGCTAAAATCATGGCTTTAACTATTCAAACAGAAATGCAAATTGTCTATAACAAATTAACTGAAGCAAAAAATACCGTTAAACAAATGTTAGGGATTGTTATGATCAACCCCAATGAATACCCTGTCTATGCAGAATATATTGTTGCACTTGATATGTATCTTTCAGCTCGAACTGAAAATGCGCTTGTTGCTAGGAAAAAGTTGAATGATTATTTAACGGCTTATCCTATTTTAATAGAGTCAATCAGTGATTATTTGCCTCGTATAGAAGCACATATATTTGCTGCTGAAGGTTACAAAAACAAAGCCACTACAATGCTAACTAAACTGATGGAACACCATATTGGTAACAGTCATTTTTTAGAGGCAAGTTATATTGGGTTTGAAATCTTAGAACTTCAATGGCAAAACGATATGGATAGTTATCTCAAAACCTTAAACCGCATACAAGAATTAACCAGTTTTAAATATCCAACCTTAAAATTTAGAGCGCAATATTTTGCTTCCCAGAATGATTTTTTGAATGCTACAATGTTAATGCGAGAATTAAAACCAAAAGCCCGTGAATTTTGGAGCATTGGTGATCAATTATTATTAGAAAAATTTCAATCTGAATTAAAGAATTAAAAAGAAGAATTAACGTAACTACTTACCACGTCATTGCGAGGAGTGAACGTCGTGGTAATCTCTTAAATCTGGTGAAACCCAAACAGGTTGTCACGCTACGCTCGCAATAACAGGGGTGAGTAGTTACGAATTAAACTAGAGTAAGCGACTAATTAATTGCACTAATCGATATGAAATAAAACAATGATGTTTTCTAAAATATCTCACAAGACTTTGTTTTTTATAATAACCAACTTTTGTATTACTTTGACTTGATGTGCCTTGATGGTGAGTAACCTTTATGAGTGGATTTAATACTATATTATAGCCTGCGTCACTGGTGCGTTTACATAAATCGAGATCTTCAAAATGCATAAAAAAACCTTCATCAAACCCTCCTAGTTCCTTGAAAATTGATGCGTTAATAAAAATATACGCACCTGAAATTGCTTCGACTTGTTTTGCTTGCTTAAACATTGGCTTGTAATTGAGATTGACTCCAGCAAAACAACCACAGTATTTAGCCAGTTTTTCTATTTTAGTATAGGTTTTTATTGCCCGCCATAAAGTGGGTAGATCTCGGCGTGTCGCCTGCTGTTCAGTGCCATCCGAGTTCTTTACCAAAGCTCCAACAATTGCAAGTTTGCAGCTCTTATTAAAAGTCTTCACTGACTCAACGATACTGTCTTTTTGAATGAGGCAATCTGGGTTGAGAAACAGCAGGTATTCAGACTG